>CAJXRC010000332.1 GCA_913058405.1 uncultured Colwellia sp.
ATCTACACTATCCTCTTCGTCGGCAGCGTCAGATGTGTATAAGAGACAGCAATATTGCTAATCTAAGGTTCAATATTACAGATTAGCCAGCGTGATTAAATATTTTCCGTATTTTCGTAGAACTTACTGAAAACCAGCCATGCTTACAAAAATAATAACTAGCTCAGAATATAATTTAAATACTTTACTCACAGGCATCGCCGATTTAACGCCAAACGCCCTTGTATGATAATTGCAGGTGCCCAGCACACTTCTTTATCCTGATGCCTCCCAACAGCAAGCGGTACATTCCGTACATCTTCATCAACACGCGTCTCTACTGCAGCATAAAACAATTGATATCGATATGAGTAATTATCTTAACTTTACTCAAAATATTTCCCAACTACAGGTGGTTGTATAAAAATACAGCTCAGGCGTATTGACAGACTTTTTCAAGTACTAAGGGATTAAATGTTTCTATCTGGAGATATTTTGGGTAGGGTGATATTAAATTGAGCGCCCATGTTAGCATGTGCAATGTATTCAATTTTTCCACCAAGTTTTTGAGTAACTTGATTATAAACGATATGCATTCCTAGCCCAGTATTGCCCTCCCCTCGTTTTGTGGTATAAAAAGGCTCGAACATTCTATCGTAAGTCTCTTTGGTAATGCCGTTACCGTCATCTGTATAAACAACTTCAATGGAGTTGTTAAGGTCATTCACTGTAATACCAATATTCAAACGATTTTTCTGGGTATTATGCTCAAAAGAATTATCAATTAATTGCGCTATCACTTGCGACAACACCATCGGATAACAGTCGATAATTATTTCATTTTCACAATTAATGTTTAATGAAAAATCGTGGGGAGAAAATTTTGATGTTTCTGTTCCAGCGCATTCTTGAAGTAAGAGCTTTATATTGATATTTTTTTTATCTTCGTCAGATTGATCTACCGCTACTTGCTGGAAGTTTTGCACCAAATCATCGGTACGGTGTAAACTTATTGTTAATGATTTTAAGCACTCTTGACTGACGACTTCAAAATCATTAAAAAAACTCATGCTAAGTTTGTTGTTGGTTTTCATTTCGAATAATTGAGTCACTTTATCTTGTAATACCGACAAAGCGGTAATTGAAGTCCCCAAGGGCGTGTTTAATTCATGACTTACACCAACAATTAAGTTCCCTAAAGCCGCCATTTTTTCAGATTCGATTAATTGCTGTTGCGTTAGTTTAAGGGTATTGAGTGTATTGGTTAAACTTACATTACTACGCTGTAATTCTTCCGTCCTTATGTTCACTCTCTCTTCTAATTGATCTGTTAACTGTATAAGCGCTTCTTCAACCGCTTTTAGTTTATCAATATTTTGAATAGTTCCCGCACAACGATTAGGTTCATTATTTTCTCCTCTCTCAACGACTTTACCTCGGTGAAGCACCCACATCCAGCCATTACTAGAGGTTCTAATTCGATAGCTTTGTTCAAAAAAATCGAGCTCACCATTGATATGGCCCATTAAAGCACCTTGTACCCGTGACAAATCTTCAGGATGAATAAAATCTATCAAATTTTCAACGCTAAACTTAACAAATTCCCGTCTTTCTAGCGTATTATCAAGGCAGTTCATTCGTGTTAATTGCTTAGTGGATAGATTCCAATCCCATAATTCCTCGCCACTGCCCCATAATGCTAAATCAAGCTGCCTTTTTTGATTTTCAAGGTTTGCAAGGTAAGTAACTCGTTGGACATTACGTTGATAATACTGCCAGTAAATACTGATAAAAATAACCAATGAGATAAGTAAGTAAAGACTATACGCCCACCAAGTAGCCCAATATGGCGGGTTAATAACAATCTCTAGCGCCCTTCCACTCTCAATCCATGGCTCATTGCCTATTCTAGCTCTTGTTAAGAACTGGTAACGACCCGAATTTAAATTAGTAAAGCTAGCTTGTGGCCTGCCGGGTAAAGGCGTTAACCACTGCTCATTAAAGCCTAAAAGTTTATATTGATATGCTAAATTACTCGCTCTGCTTAGCTCTATGCTATTAAAAGCTAAAGAAAACCATTTTTGATTATGGTTTAAGATCAATTTATCTGTTAAATGAATTGCTTGATTCAGTAATAACGAGTCAAGTGGGGTAATAACTTCATTTAACACCCTTAGTTCAGTCGTTAAAGGGGCAGAGGCTTGTATAGGTAAAAATTTATCACTGGCTATAATACTATTAAAGCCATTAACACCACCAAAAAATATTTCATTATTTTGACTGATAAAGCTAGCGGTTGACGTGAAGTCTAATGCCTGTAAGCCATTATTTACCCCCAAAGTAATAATGTGATCAGTTAATGGGTTTAATCTAAATATGCCATTGTCCGTGCTTCCCCAGATAAAACCTTGTTTATCACGCCTCACTTGATAAATCACATTACTGGGTAAACCATCTTTGCTTGAAAAACGTTTAAATGTTTGTGAGTCAATGTTAATACGGTTCAAACCATTTTGCGTCGCCACCCATAAATACTTATTATCTTGAATAATCCGTGTAACCTTATTGCTAGCCAGTGATGCCCCATCGTCAGGATCATGAATGTATTTATTAATAATATTTTCATCTTGATCATAAAATAATAGCCCTTGCTCAGCCGTAGCTAGCCAATACTTATTAGGTGATGTCTCCACCATGCTATAAATTTCATAATTAGCTAAGCTGTCTATCGCTAAAAAATTATCCGTGCTTGGAGAATATTGCACACTACCACGAGCAGTTCCCACCCACAGCGTATTGGTGCTATCAATAAATAGGTTTGAGATAATATTACTGGGTAAACTTTTTAGGTCGCCCTCATGATGAAGATAATGTTTGTTTTGTTTACTCTTTTGATCATAGCGATTAAGACCGTGGTGCGTAGATAACCACATATATCCTTCACTGTCCTCTATCATAGAGAATACGCGGTTATCAACTAAACTGTTATCATCATTAGGATCATTACGCAAACTGAACTCTTTTTGGCGTTTACTATTGAGTACATCAATTCCATTATCTCCGCCAACCCAAAGTTTTTGTTGACTGTCTTGATAAATTGACCAAATAACATTATTTCTAATTGAATTAGGATTACTATCGTCTGGAAAGTAGTGATTAACTAAGTGAGACTTTGGATCATAAAACATAATCCCTTCAATATTGCCACCAAACCATATACGATTTTCTTGATCACGGTACATAGTCCAAATAGCGTTATCTTTCAAACTAAAATCAAGATTCGCATCACGGTAGAAATGCTTAATTTCATGACCTTGAGAGCTTATTTGATAAACTCCTTTGCCCATAGTAGCCACCCAGACATTGCCATATTTATCATCGACAAAAGACATTATTGTGGCACCGGCAATGTGTTTATGGCCATCTAACGGTAAATCTATTTCCTGCACTGAATTGGTACTCATATTGAGTACAGCAACTTTACCTTCAGAACTTCCCAGCCATATGTCTCCATCAATGAACTGCATCACGCTGACTTTAGTTAATAATGTCAGCTCGGGGTAAACATCACTAATTTTAGTTACCGCTAACGTTTCTTTATCGAACTTAACACTACCCAAGATCTCATCTACAAACCAAATATTGCCTTGAGCGTCGGTTGTTAATTGCCAAATATTATTTATTTCAGCGGAATCTACTTGAACAATATCGATTTTTTCAAACTTTTGTTGCTCATCAGAAAAACGGTATAGCCCTTCAGTTGTGCCAGCCCAGATAACTTTTTGGTCATCAATCAATAAATCATTAACATAAATACTCCTGTCTTGCTCAATGGGATAAAGTGTTACTTGGTAGTCACTCATCGCTACTTTTGCAACACCGGCATAGGTTCCTAACCACAAATTTTCACTCTTGTCTTCAATGATCACATTAATCCAACTTGGGATGCTATTTTTATCCGCCGTTTCAATCGCGTTAAAGTTGATAAAATGAATACCGTCAAATCGATTTAGTCCTCCAGACGTTGTGACCCAAAGAAAACCATGGCTATCTTGAAAAATGTCACTTATTTGATTATTTGACAAGCCATCTTGCTTATTGAAACCAGAAAAATGATAACTATTCGCCTGCTGGTTATCGATATCAGCATGAGACAGATTAGCGGGGAGATAAAAAGCAAAAAAAATAATAGCCAATAACAAGAGTTTTTTCATAAGAAAACAACATCAAACGAAGATAATAGTACTGATTAATATAATTTAATTTCTGTCTCTTATACACATCTCCGAGC
>CAJXRC010000333.1 GCA_913058405.1 uncultured Colwellia sp.
CGAGATCTAGTACGGTCTCGTGGGCTCGGAGATGTGTATAAGAGACAGGCATAAAGATATGCTAAATATCCATAATGTGAAATACAAAATAAAACATAAAGAGCACGATGATACTCAGGCTTTTATTGCACCTGATTTACTGCAACAAGTTTTACTCATTCTTTGTAAGAATTCACTAGAACACGGCTTAGTTGATGTCGAGAGTCCCTCAATCAGCATTGAATTCGAAAATTACCTCGATCTAATCAAACTGCACTTTAGAGACAACGGTCAAGGTATTGCTAAAAGTGAACAAGTAAAAGTATTCAATCCCTTTTATACTACAAACCATTTATTAGGTAGTAGTGGCATGGGCTTAAGTCTTGCTAAAAGAATAATAACCCAACAGCTACACGGTGAAATATCACTTTTAGACTCGCCTACAGGTGTTCACTTCGTTATCACCCTACCTAAGCTGGCTGATTCATGCTCAAATGAATAAACAAGGCAATCTAGTTTATTCAACAACCTTCAGCTTTCAATTTTTACAAAGTCAGGTCTTGGTAGCTTATCCAATATACTGTAAAGATACATAACGACCAGCGTTAACGCAGCCGCAATAAAGAACAACCATGAACCACCTAATTGGTCGAGAATAATACCTCCCCCTAGTGGCGCTATCGCATAGCCAAACTCATAAAATGAAGCGGCACCAAAATAAGCACCACGTAAATGCTCCGGTGCCAAACGATCAATATGAACATTCATAGTAGGAAACAGAATAGTTTCCGCTAAGCTCATCACTACAATTGCACCAATCCATCCCCAAAAAAGCGTTAATGGATTAACCGCTAGCCAAATTTGCGAACACATCAGTAATACTAAGCCAATTTGTATTCGACTAACTAAAGATAAACTTGCCATTAACTTCAATAATAAAAACTGCGTTGAGATGATGACTAACGCATTAGTAAAAATCATCGCTGAAATAAGCTCTAATAAATCAGGAACTTTAGCTCTGGTCAAATATTGTATAAGTGAACTATCCATTTGTGCGTAAATAAACATACATAAGATATTAGCCAAGATAAGACACTGTAATAATTTATCGGCAGTTAGCACCTTTATTATTTTCTCACTGCCAGCACTTTTTTCTTTTACCGTACTTGCTGGTTGAGTGTGTACATCGCTAGTGGTGCTTTGATTAGCTTTCAATGACTCGGCATCAAACTTACTGTGTTGATGAAAGCCCCACCATAACAGCACTAATAAAAAAGCAAATGCAGCCGCCGTAATATAAAAACTTGATTGCTCTCCCGTTAAACCTAACCAAAGCCCTAACATTGGGCCAACAGCACAACCAACATTTACAATAAAATATAAAGACTGCATAGCGAGTTCACGAGTAGCTTTATCATCAATGATATCGCCAATTAACGCTGACGTAAGGGGACGCCATAATGCAGTTGCAATTGAACATAAGGTTATTACTAAGGCGTAACCAGCAATAGAGTTAACCTCAGCTAATAACGAGAAAGAAATAATATATAAAATACCGCTGGCATACATTAACTGATGCCGGCCAATGCGATCAGATAATGCGCTACCAACAAAACTTACCAACACAGAAATTACCGCTGCACTTGAAAGGATCAGTCCGACATGTGTGGCTGATAAAGCAAACTTTTCATACAGTATCACCGCTAAAAATGGCCATACCATGTAGTAACTACCACGGGTAATAAATGAACCAAATAATAAAATCCACATTAACGGTGGAAATGCTTTGAAGCGCGTTACTGAAACGACATTAGACATGGACTTCCTTATACCAAACGGCTCAATAATTGAGCTTTCAAGATAAAATTTAAAATCAGCTGTTTCAAACCGTGCTTTATCTTGAATACAGTTAAATAAACAAAAAACCTTACTTAATTAATTGTATTGCTTTTTGGCTGATAAAAGCAATACAATTTACTTGAAAAAATACTTTAATATGGCTGAGCAAAAAACTATTATTATTCAAAAAACTAAACTAGAAATCTCTAGCAACTCAGCTCCGATTGGCGTATTTGACTCTGGCGTTGGCGGACTTTCAATTGCTAAATGCATTGCCCAGCAACTCCCCCATGAAAACATCATCTATATTGCCGACAGCCTCCATGCTCCTTACGGTGAAAAATCGGTCGAATTCATTATCGAGCGGGTTAATATCATTGCAGAACAGCTTATTGCTAAAGGCGTAAAAGCTATAGTTATTGCCTGTAATACAGCAACCGTAAATGCCATTGAACAACTCAGAGCAAAAGTAAATATTCCTATTATTGGCGTTGAACCGGCAATCAAACCTGCCGCAAAACAAAGTATCACTAAAAAAGTAGCCATTTTAGCCACACAAGCGACAAGTGAAAATCAACGCTTTAAAGACTTAATTGACTTACACCACAATGGCGCTCATGTGATCATTCAGCCCTGCCCTGGTTTAGTTGAATTCATTGAGCAAGATAAACAAAATAGCCAAGCATGCAATGTTTTGCTAAAACAATATATCGACCCTTTGATTATGCAAGGAATAGATACCTTAGTACTGGGCTGCACACATTACCCATTTCTTCAAAAACAAATTGGTCTTATTGCTGGCCAGCAAGTCAATATTATTGAAACAGCAGCGCCAGTAACAGTGCAATTAACCAAGAAATTAGCTGAAAATAACATCGAAGCATGTAAAACACAGCAAGGACAATATCAATTTTTTAGTTCGCTTGAGACTGAACAACAAGAAAAAATATTTAGTAAATTATGGCAGGAGCCACTCACTTTATATGCACTAACGTCCTCATAAATTAAGTATTCAATTGCTAAAATCTCCCTAGAACTTACGCTAGTTCAATAAAACCATAAAAATTTAGAGACGTTTAGCCGTCTAGGCGTAAAAAAGCTAGAAAGTTGTTTTCAACAGGTGTAGAATCGCCCCATTATTTTGTATAACTCAAATTATTCTGAGGATTTATGTCTAGACATTTTTTTACTTCCGAGTCTGTTTCTGAAGGCCATCCGGATAAAATTGCCGATCAAATTTCTGATGCGGTATTAGATGCCATTATTGCCAAAGACAAGTATGCCCGTGTGGCCTGTGAAACTATGGTAAAAACCGGTGTTGCTATTATTTCTGGTGAAGTATCAACTAATGCTTGGGTTGATTTAGAAAAACTTACCCGTAACGTGATTAGTGAAATTGGCTATACCTCATCAGATGTTGGTTTTGATGGCGCAACTTGTGGCATCATGAATTTGATCGGTCAACAGTCGCCTGAAATCGCTCAAGGCGTAGATCGCAGCAAGCCAGAAGAACAAGGTGCTGGTGATCAAGGTTTAATGTTTGGTTATGCAACCAACGAAACTCCAACACTAATGCCTGCACCATTATATTACTCTCACCGTTTAGTTGAACGTCAAGCTGAAGCACGTAAATCAGGTGTTTTACCTTGGTTGCGTCCAGATGCTAAATCACAAGTAACTTTTATCTATGAAGATAATAAGCCAGTTGCAATTGATACTGTTGTTCTTTCTACACAGCATAACCCTGATATTAAGCAGGAAGACTTAGTTAATGCTGTTATGGAAAATATAATTAACCATGTATTACCAGCAGAGTTATTAACTGAAGAGACTAAATATCATATCAACCCAACCGGTCGCTTTGTTATTGGTGGTCCAGTAGGTGATTGTGGATTAACGGGTCGTAAGATCATTGTTGATACTTATGGTGGTATGGCTCGTCACGGTGGTGGTGCTTTCTCTGGTAAAGATCCATCAAAAGTTGACCGTAGCGCGGCTTATGCTGGACGTTATGTTGCTAAAAACATTGTTGCAGCTGGTCTTGCAGATCGTTGTGAAATTCAAATTTCTTATGCTATTGGTGTTGCTGAGCCTACCTCAATTTCTATTGATACCTTCGGTACTGGCAAAATTTCTGAAGAGAAATTAGTTGA
The DNA here is from genome assembly GCA_913058405.1 of uncultured Colwellia sp. Classification (GTDB taxonomy): domain Bacteria; phylum Pseudomonadota; class Gammaproteobacteria; order Enterobacterales; family Alteromonadaceae; genus Colwellia. The sequence continues at coordinate 3,972 of CAJXRC010000333.1, forward strand.
AATAGTACGTGAACATTTTGACTTACGTCCGTATGGCATTACTAAAATGTTAGACCTTTTACACCCTATGTATAAGCAAACAGCTGCATATGGTCACTTTGGTCGCGAACCATTTGAAATGACTGTTGGTGATGATACTTTCACAGCCTTTAGCTGGGAAAAAACAGATAAAGCAGACGATTTACGTAAAGCTGCCAATTTATAGTTATACCAAGTTGATTAAGTTCTTTCCCTCTCAGCGAGAATTAAAAGGCTTAGAGGCAAGACATTGATTGAAGAGAATGGTTAT
>CAJXRC010000334.1 GCA_913058405.1 uncultured Colwellia sp.
ATCTACACTATCCTCTTCGTCGGCAGCGTCAGATGTGTATAAGAGACAGGGTATTAGCATTTATTTTGACGTAAAGTGGCAGGTAAAGTGCCTAAGCAAAGGAGGTTGCCAGCTAATTTCTACGCCGCAAATTGTATTTTTATTCGCATTGATTTCAGCAAGGCACTCTATACAATAGTCTATATGAGATTGGGTATAAACGCGTCTTGGTATAGCCATGCGCACTAGGTCCATAGCGGCAAGTTTTTCACTGCCATCGGGTTGTTGGCCAAACATTACGGTACCAATTTCACAGCTTCTAATACCACCTAAACGATACATTTCAATGGCTAGGGCTTGTCCTGGATAATCATGCGGATCTATATGAGGTAACATAGTTCGTGCATCAATATAAACCGCATGTCCACCAACGGGCTTAACAATGGGAATGCCCAGTTTATCTAAGGCATTACCAAAATAAGCTGTAGAGGTAATACGATAATTTAAGTAATCTTCTTCTACTATTTCTTCAAGCCCTACAGCCATGGCTTCCAAGTCACGACCAGATAAGCCGCCATAGGTTGGAAATCCTTCCGTTAAAATTAAAATGTTGCGCGCTTTCATGGCTAAATCATCATCATTTAGTGCTAACCAACCACCCATATTGACCAGTGCTTCTTTTTTTGCACTCATGGTCATGCCGTCAGCGTAACTGAAAATTTCTTGCACAATTTCTTTGGGAGTTTTGTCTTGGTAACCCACTTCTCTTAACTTGATAAAATAGGCGTTTTCTGCAAAACGGCAAGCATCGAGAAACAATGGCTTACCAAACTCTTGGCACAATGCTTTAGTTTGGCGAATATTTTCCATTGAAACTGGTTGCCCTCCGCCTGAATTATTAGTGATTGTTAGCATGACAATGGGTACTTGTTCACCTTTTTCTTCTAGTAAATTACGTAAGCGAATTAAATCTATATCTCCTTTAAAGGGCAAATCTAGTTGGGGATTTAGGCCTTGCTGTATTACTAAATCTAAAGCTTGGCTGCCTGCTGCTTCAATATTGGCTCGAGTGGTATCAAAATGGGTATTGTTGGGAATTATTTGGTCATGCTTATTATCAGATAAAATGGAAAAAAGAATTTTTTCAGCGGCACGCCCTTGATGTGTAGGAATAATATGCTTAAAAGGTGCTAGTTCTTTTAATGCCTGTTCAAAGCGATAAAAAGAGGGCGACCCAGCATAACTTTCATCACCCATTTGGATGCCTGCCCACTGTTTAGTGCTCATGGCTGAAGTACCAGAGTCTGTTAATAAATCGATAAGCACATCATCAGATTTTAAAGCAAACAAATTATAATTGGCATTTTGTAAAAAAAGCTCTCGCTCATTGACGCTAGTCATTCTTAACGGCTCTACTGATTTAATACGAAAAGGCTCGATAATAGTTTTCATTTTACTCTCTAAATTATTTTGTATAGGGAAATAAGTATTAAGCGCTACACTGGGTTAATTTCAGCATAGACAATAGTTTTGAATTCTAATAAACAAACAAATAAATAAAGGAGGAGGACTAGTAACAAAATCGAGCATAAGCCAAGCGAAAATCTTGGTTATACCATTTGCCTGAAAGTTGGTGGTTAAGTAGATTAAGTTTTTCCATAAAATTGATTATGCAAACAAATTTTAGTTTTTGTCAACATTGATGCTTTACAGTATGGGCTTCGCCATAAGTTATAAGATAATTTTCTGTGGCGGTAAGGGTCACCAAACCACCATAGATTTTATGTTAGCAAAGTTTCCTTGGTATACGTCATGCGTAGGTCATATGTTGTGTCTGACAAATAAAAGTGGCGAAAATTTTCTTGCTGACCTAGGGTAAAGATATAGGTTACGGCTTGTTCTGTTCAGGTTTATGTCTGGAAAGTGTAAAAGCAAAAGACGGCTACAAACAATAGTTATCCTGAATTTAAACAACATACATTTATCATCGCGACTACCAACTTGAATATTTGGTGTTCGAATCGAATCAGACTAACACTGTATCTATCACTTATGCTTCGACAATAGATAGATGTTTGACTGCTAGACTTGCATTGGTTCAGTAATGATAAATTAAAACACATGAATCATACCGGAGGAACGACATGAGATTTTTAGACAAGTTTCAAGAGCAATTTTATGCCCTTTTCAGAATAGTAATTGGATTTTTATTTTTATGGCATGGCACACAAAAATTTTTCAACTTCCCTGTAGAATTCCCTTGGCCACTCAACCCTATGTTATATGCGGCGGGTGCGATTGAATTAGTCGCAGGTACGCTTATTATGGTTGGCTTTTTTACGCGCCCAGCAGCATTCCTTGCAAGCGGTACTATGGCTGCAGCTTACTGGATGGCGCATGGTTCAAAAGAATTCTTCCCAATTGCAAACGGTGGAGAGCTGGCAATAATGTTTTGTTTTGGTTTTTTGCTTATTGCCTCACGTGGTGCTGGAATTTTGGGGGTAGATAATGACTAACAATTAGCTGCAGTGGACAGTGTAAAGCAGTACTTATTTTTCTTAAGCAAAAGTATACCACCTTAAGCTGCCGCTGAGTTGGGCGAAGTAGGGCATTAGGCATCGGAAGACAACATAGAATTATCAATACAAGGTGTTTAAGCTTAGAATACTTAACCCTTGGTTTCATTTTCCATTTCAGTTAACTATTTATCTCGTGTAGGGGCTGGACACAAATTCATATAGCTCAGTTACCGCTTATCCATTAACGATAAAAGAGCTGTCGTTTAACTGATAATATTTCAGGGATAGATTATGTCTAAAAGCCCCCCGCAGCAAATAAACATTCTTGTTTCTATGTATCTGGGTTATGCCGCCATGATGATTTGTCGTCAAATGGTCACCATTCTCAGTCCTGCCATGCTTGCCGATGACACCTTGGGGTTAACAAAAACAAATCTTGGTGACTTTGCGGCCTATGGCACCTTAGGTGCACTGGCTGGAAAAATTATTTGGGGGCCTCTTGCCGATAAGTTTGGCGGTCGCTTTACTTTTTTACTTGGCATTTTTCTTACGGCGCTATTTATCATCGCATTTGGGCTCTCGCCCAATATCATCGCTTTTACTGGTTTTTTATTTCTCCTTTATTGTACAAAATCTTCTGGTTGGCCAGGTATGACTAAGTTGGTAGGAGAGTGGTATCACCCACAACATTATGGACGAGTATGGAGTATTCTGGCTACCAGCTCGAGGTTTAGTGTGGTGTTGGCTACGCTTTTCTTTGGTTGGCTGATGAGCTTCATGCACTGGCGAATAGTTGCATTTATCTCAGCTATTTTTGCACTGGTTATTTTTGTTGGCTGCTATTTTTACCTAAAAGAAAAACCCGAAAATCCTAGGTTATTCATAGAGGATAGATGCAATACCGATAGCCCTGAGCTGGCTAATGCATCAAAAAAAGCACTCAATAATAAATATAATCACCCGCTCAAAGGTACTCGTACGCTTGATGGATTGATTGCATTTGCAAAAAGCCCTAGGGTTTGGCTAGTGGTTATCATGTTGATGGTACTTACCTGCATGATGGCCTTTTTAGACTTTGTTGCAATTTATCTTATGGAAAGCTACCAACTTACACCATCACAGGCAGCATTGGCCTCTACCGTTTTTCCCGTTGGCTCACTGACAGGGCTTTTGGCTTCAATCGCATTTTATGACCGCTTTTCAAAACAAGGGATCAGAACAGTATTAACCACTGCACTGACGCTTAGTTTATTGAGCGTGCTTACCTTGCAGTATCTACCATTGTTTAACTTTAGCGCTGAATTGAATTACCCAATTGCGCTGGGTGCCATTTTTTTGTTCGCTTTTTCAATTTCCCCTGCCTATTACTTACCCATGTCAATATTCTCTATTGAATACGGTGGCCCTCATAGTGCGATGTTGGTTTGTTTGATTGATGCTTTTGGTTTTGCCGCCAGTGCAACATTTGCTTTCATTGGTGGAAGGTTAGCAGATAGCACGGGGGGTTGGTCTAGCTTTATGAATATGCTCATCTTGATTTCTGCTGTTGGTATTATATCCGTATGGGCATTTATGCAGTCAGAATATATAGCGCAAAAGCAGGGGATAGAACTAAACAACCCCCCTAGTTAAAACTGAAAAATAATTCTTACTATTTAGCCACTAAAATAACTATCGACTATGAAATACTAATGCATAAATTATTATAATTTATTATAATTTATTGTAATAAACTA
>CAJXRC010000335.1 GCA_913058405.1 uncultured Colwellia sp.
AGCGTCAGATGTGTATAAGAGACAGTATTATTATCGTCAGTTGGTGATCAGCGAGTTAACTCAACTCGCATACCAAGTTATCAAGCCGCTTACTTCATTATTGTTCTATGGAAAAGACACCTGAAAATAGTTTTTAATCGCTTAATTGAAAGTAAGAAAGTTCGTTACGATAACCGTAAGCACTTCTTACATACTCAAATTATATATGTTTAATAACAAAAAAATAAATACACAGGCACTTTGGCTTTCAATTAAAATGACATGAAAATGACTTATACAAACTTACAGCGTATCATTCAGAAATAGCCATTTAGTTAATTTACAAAGTAATATTAAAATCCAAAACGTTACTCTTTCAACTGCCCTTTTAAAAACTCTATCACCCTTTTATGACGCATTTTGACCGCCGATAATTTTAAGTTACAAATGTCTGCTATTTCCTGAAATTCTAACTCGGTACGATAGCGAAGTAGCATAATATTACGGTCCACAAATGATAGGTTTACCATTAATGCGGACAACGCTGTAGTTAAGTCTTGATGACTATCTTCAGGCGCTATTATATTTTCTAAATATTCATCATTTGGTTCTAAGGTATCCCAACGACGTTCTCTTATTTTGTTAATACATTCGTTATGAGCAATTTTGAATAGCCACGCTTTAAAAGACACCGCCCACTTAAAATTCTTCAAGTGAGTGAGTATCTTGATAATGGTCTCCTGTACAACATCTTCAGCATCAGATTGGTTATTTAGTAATTTTGCACAATACCCCTTCAAAATAGGTAGGTATGGTGTAATTAACTGCTGAAAAAGACGTGTATCATAAGGCAGATTAACTTGTACTAAAGTGACAAGTTGCCGTTCATTAAGCGTAGTCAAACGTTAAATAAATCGCGTTATTGCTTGGTAACTTTGTTGGCTAATAAAAATGTATTAGGTACAGTAGTCATCGACTCACCTTCACCCATTACTTTACTCGCCACGCTACCAATGGAGGCTAAAGTGCCTTTGATGTCTTTTACTTCGATGTTATCACCTACTTGATACATTTCTCGTAAATAAACACCTGCAACAATTTCTTGTGCCATTGACTTGGTACCAATGCCTAAAGAAATTGCTGCGGCTAAGCCGACACTCGCAATAATTACAGTCATAATGTTATTCAGTAGAGACACATCAATATCAAGTTGCGTTATTGATAATGAAACAGTGATAACGATAATAATACCGCGACATACTTCAGCAACAGAGCGACCATAATCAATACCAGTATTTTTTGCCGCTATTTTTACGCCATTGAAAACAATTTGAGCAACAAAGAAGCCAGACAAAAGTACAGCGAGTGAAGCAAGTAATTTAGGTAAGAACAGTACTAAGGTATCAATTAACCCTGATAGCACTGTTAAGCCGACAATATCTAATGCCGCTAATAAGAATATCAATAGGAAAAATGTTGAAACAATACTCGCAACCACTTGGCTACCGGTAACGCTCACTTCCATTTTTTTAAATAGCGTGTCTAAACCAAGTTTTTCTAAAAAAGTATTAAAGCCAATTTTAATTAAAAATTTGTTTAAAAACCTTTTCACCATTGATGCAACTAGCCAACCAACCAGCAAAAATATTGTAGCGACAATTAAGTCAGGCAAAAAAGTTATCATTTTATGCCAGATAGCCATAAAGCCAGAGTAAGCTTTTTCTGTGATGTTTTCAGTATCCATTATTTGCCCTTATTGTTGATTATATTAGTGGCAGTATTTGTGACCGCACTAGTGCTTATTTTCTGTGGTTTAGCTGCCATTTGCTTAAACATTGGCTTTAGAATTTTCATAAATATACTAATAAAAACAATCCAAAGTGAAGCCAGGCCCAGTGCCAACAAGTCTTTAGTACCTCGCTGATTATTGGCCGTTGTCGTTGCACGTTTAAATAAGTCGTCGTCTGAAGTACTAAAAGTTAATTCAGGATCATTTTTAAGCTCTGCTGCTATATTTTTTTCTATATCTTTCATTTCATCCCCTAGCAATAATTTTTATCGCTTAACTCTTTAACGACTGAGTGGTTAAAAAGTCACATAAAATTTGTATAAATTTCATTCTTATTTTTTATATGAACTTTAAGCTGTTTTCAATCGAGTGCATTCTACGCTATTCCCCTTACTTTTTTATTCTTTAAACAGTAATTGTAAAAAACATTAATTAATTGTGACTTTTGTGCTCCTCTTCCGTTATAGGGACAGAAACCACATAAAATCACATTAAACTCAATAAGGATTTATCCATGAAAACGTTCAACATTACCCTGTTAGCTGCATTAATTAGTTCTCCATTAGCTGCGGAAGGCATTGATAAAACATGGGAAGTAGGTGTGTTTGGCGATTACATTAAGTCAGCCACTGGTAAAGAAAACAAGATCGATTGGAAACAAATTGAGGCCGGTAAAGGTTTAGGTATTGATTTGCAAAAAATCATCAATGAACAGTGGAATGCTCGTATAGAGTTGGCAAGAACTCGTTACGACATTAACAATGGTAACGATACAGATTATGGTACACGTTTTGGCCTTGATGCTATTTATAAGGTTGAAGATACCGGCATTTATGCTTTCGCGGGTGTAAAACGTTTTAATAACGTGAAAAGCTACAACGCGGTTAATATAGGCCTTGGTTATAACGTCGATATTAATGATCGTTTCTCTTTATACAGCGAAGCGGTTGTTTATCGTGATGTCGACTATGGTTTTACAGACCAAGGCTTTAAAATCGGTGTGAAATACGCTTTTGGTGACGTGAAAAAATCTCCTGTTGTTAAGAAAGCGGTATATCAGGAAGTTGCTGCAATACCAGTAGTTGCAGCAGTAATTATTGCTGATACTGATAATGATGGCATTAATGATAAGCAAGATAACTGTAAAAATACGCCAGCAAACGTAAAAGTTGATTCAAGTGGTTGTCCACTCTTTTTAGATACAGCTGTAGACGTTGACTTGAACGTGGCGTTCGAAAACAATAGTTCACAGATAAAAGCAGAAACAATGAATGATATTCAACGTTTAGCTGATTTTATGAAGGAATATAAAAACACAAGTGTTGTTATTGAAGGGCATAGTTCAGCGGCAGGTAGCGCTAAATATAACTTAGCACTTTCACAAAAACGTGCTGATGCGGTTAAGAGTCTATTAATTATTAAATTTGATATAGAGGAAAGCCGTTTATCTGCCAAAGGTTTTGGTGAAACACAACTAATTTCTAAGGGCAATACAGCTGCCGATCATGAGTTAAATCGTAGAGTTATTGCAAAAATTGAAGCTACGGTTAAAAAAATGATGATAAAAAGCTAAAATCCATATTGGTAACGAGGGGAAATAAGGATTTCCCCTTTGTTTACTTCACGTTATATCAACCTCTTCGTGAGTTATATTGAATATGAGAATACAATGAAAAAAATGACTTCATTAACACGTGAGTCCATTAGCGACAATGTGAAAGTGAATAACGCTGGTTGCTCTTATCCAATACGTACAGTCACCTCAATTACTCCAGTTGTTATAAAAAAGCCGTCAGGCATTCTACCAAAAACCCTTCCTAAAAAAGCTTAAATTGACAAGCTCGATAAGTGACGTCAGTTATCTTTCTTCGCTGTTCATTCATCTAAAAGCAAAATTAACTGCTTCATAGTTTAACGCTGAAGAAAATAACCCCTCACCAATATGAGCTTTTAATTCAATAAAAAATCAAAAAAGATGAATGTAAACCTAGAATAATATGTTGCCGAATCCTCTATACGGCTTGAATAAATTCTATGGGTTTATCATTTAAATACTCCAACATTTGCTATAAGATGACGCTATATTTTATATTTCTACTTGCTTATAATTAACAAGGATTGTTATGCCGTCTTTCTTTCGCCTTTTTGTTTCCTGTCTCGTGTTGCTCAATTTCAATGCTCTAGCCGTTGAAAAACGAAAAATATCTCGCAATCATGTCCCTTTAATTAATCAGCAGATGAATACGATTAATAACCTGACTAAATCATCGAAAGCATCAAAAATCACCAATATGGAAGATGTAGTTGCACAAGGGTTAGTAAGTATCATTGGGTTAGATAAAAACAACTCATTTAAAGTAAAAAGATCTTTGCTTAATGGCGCTAAGCATCAAAATATTCGTTATCAACAATATTATCAAGACATACCTGCTGTCTCTTATACACATCTCCGAGCCCACGAGAC
>CAJXRC010000336.1 GCA_913058405.1 uncultured Colwellia sp.
CGGCAGCGTCAGATGTGTATAAGAGACAGGCGTTTTATACGTCATACCCGAGATTTTTTTGTCGGGTATCCAGTTTGTTTTTCTCTGCTACGCCATTAATTAGGCAATAGCCGTAGATCTAAGTGAAATGGTTCCCCGACTAGACATTTCGGGGATGACGATTGCGAGACATATGCCTACTGCTTTAACGTCATACTCGAAGTCTTTTATCGAGTATCCATTCACTTTTTTATTTTTTCTTTTAAGCTGATGGCTTTTTCACGATAATTGAGCCATTAAATAAGCGGTTAAGATCAAGCTTAACTCCATGGCTAACCAATTTTGCTATTGCTCTAAAGTAGGTTAATTCGTCACTTGTGCCTTTAGCGTTTACCGGTACTGCAACGTGTGACTTTTCATCACCTAGCATCTTATCTACCCAGCTACACAGCGAACGACCTGGTCCCATTTCAATAAATACCCGCGCACCTTTGTCATGCATGGTGTTAATTAAACGGGGAAAATCAACTCGGTCACATAAACACTTAGCAACACTGTGCGCAATCGCTTTGCTCATTTGTGGTACCGGTAAGTAACAAGAGCTTGAATACATTTTAGTTTTTAAGCGCGCAGTAACGTCCATGGTATAAAGTTCAACCATGTCGTTATATTCAATTTTTGCTGGTGCACTGTGAATTGCGTTTGCCATGTTAAGTGGCATAGCGCGTACACCAAGTTTTTTAATAACGCGTAAACAATCGGCAGGATAACCACCTAATAATAAACTGTCCGGCGTATTAACTATGGTGCAATAAACACGTTCTTCACCATCACTGGCAGCAATAACTTCATCTAACGTTGCTTTAATGGTGTAGGTTTCCCAAATCAACTCATCTTCTTCACTATCATTAGGACCAGGCAAGCCCCAATGCTCACGTAAAGTTAACAAGTCACCACATAAACGTTGGTTAAAGGTATCTGAATTAGCTAAACGTGCGCTCATCAAACCTGGTTGTTGCCATGCACCCAATGCAGCGTACATACTGACTTCACCCATGCTGTAACCTGTAGCAAAGTCTGCCTTTACCTTAAAGACGTTTTCAAATACCTTAGTGAATACACACGCAAAACCAACGCCTGCTTCTGCAATATCGGCCAACTTACCACGGAGATTTAAATCAAGCTGTTTTAATGCTTTAAAATCAGGACGGATTATGGAGCGGGGATTTAATAATTTATCTTTTAAACTTGCGCCAATATCGTCAGCTAAGTTAGCAACATCTTGGTGTATTTCAGGAAAAAGGTGGAATAAATCACGCCCTAAACCGACATACGTTGCACCAATTCCTGGATATAAAAATGCGATATTATCTTCACCCGTTGCTTCACCCGTTGTTGAAGCTTTATTCACGGGTACTGGTGTGAAAAAGCTGCCTTTAGGTGTACGCCACTCTTCTTGTTTGCTAAATGCTACTGGTATACCTGATTTAGCAGACTGTATCTCTTTAGCTAATTCTTCTTTTGATTCACACAATAAGGAAATGGTGTAACTTGCCACTGCGTTATTAAATTGCTCAAAACAGTTTGAGGCAATCTTTTTTACAATATCACTATTGCACTCATTACTTGCTATGAGCTTATCTTCAATTTCAGCTAGTTTTGTTAATAAATGCTGTTCAGAGTCACCTGTAATTATAACAAGGTGTGCATCACTACAGGCGATAAAACCATTGTCACGAATATCTGTTGAAGGATGTTTTTCACCTGTAAGTATTATTTTATTCTCAGCTAAAACCACATGACAATAATCATCATTGGCGGCTAGACAGCTGTATGCCGCAATATGAGCACTGCCATCTTGGTTTGGGTACCAAGGACGTGATTCTGTTGGCAAATAAAAGCTAGAGTTTTGCCAATTTGCTAACTTATCAGCTAAAGGCTGTTGCCAGTCAGTTATGGCTGGAATGTAGCGTTGTTGTAGCGCAACAACGGTGCGAAGTAAACCGAGAACTTGTGAAAAACCCTCACCTTCACCTGTAACACTACGCGCACAGGAAATCGCCGTGTTTAATGCGTTATTGGCGTAACTTGCCAATAGACCTTGAGCTTCTAATAAGGAATTTTTCTCATCCGCTAATGCCGAGACTTCTAATAAATCAATGGCTGTGGCATTAACTTGTGCATTATCTAATGCACAAGCGATAACAGCCTCTACATCATTACCAGCAGAGAAACCTTTTAACCATGAGTAGACATAATTGCTGTTAGCTTGTACAAAGTTTACTGGCGCAAATAATAGTGCTGCGACGCCTTGGCAAGGTTGATAACCAGCAAAGGCTTGATCAAAGCTAATTGTTGCAATCTTTTGAGAAGCATCAGTTTCATTTTGCTTATCACTCACACCAACCAATGCCACCAAGGCATTTTGAGCAATCAACACATCGGTTTGTTGTAGCGCTTTAGCTAAGGAGCTAACAACAATCGCATTTTCAATGGCACTTTCAATAGCAATAACATGCTCTGTGGTGCTTTGTGCAAGCACGATAACCTTAATATCAGCAACAGATACTTGGTTAGCAAGTGCCATGCGCTCAACTGCAGACATACAGTTAAACGCTAGGCTTTTGCCCTGCTCTTTACCCAAGATTTTCCCAAGGTATAGTGCACGCTCAACCCGATCGATGTCAGTTTGAATACCTTGCTGATTTTCAAACTGCGCATCTAAGCCGATAATGGCGCTTTTATAGTCCTCTGATGCCATTAAATACTTGCCTCACTCTTAGGGAGAAACAAGTCATTTAAGTTAGCGCTAGCCGTCACTTTAGCGGACTTTATCTCACTGAGTAATTGATTATTTTCATCAATCAGTTCAATGTCAGCCACTAAAGAGCCACGTTGCTTACCTTTGCCTGAGCTTTTCACTACCGTTAATTTAAGGGTGAAGTTTTCACCAAGACTGACGTCACGGTATACCGTCCAACTTTGTGTACTTGACGGTAAGCTACCTAAACCTAATTGCTTTTTAGCCCAAACTAACATAGCTTGATAAGCGATATCATTGGCAAAGATATTCGAGTGTTCACTTGCACTATTCAACGGGCTAATCGGGAATTCGCCTTGCTTAAGACTTGCCACTTCTGGTACTTGACAGCTCAATAATAGACCTTGCTCATTACACGCAAGTATTGCCTTAATTCCTTGCAGGCTTTCACCGTGAAATAAAGTGCCATTAGTATATAAAGCTTCTGCGTCTTCACTGCTCGCAGGTACTGCTTCAGGTAATATAAGTTCGACCGTTGGCGCTTCTTTTCTTTCCGCTTTAGCGACTAATGTCAGCTGAGCGCCATAATGAAATACTGGTTTACCCTGCTCATTAGTACTTGAGATTTTAGTGTCTACTACTAAACTTTCACCCTCAACTTGAGCAATCATATCGATTGAGTATTCTGTTGCTTCACTGCCATCAAAGATGATGCCTTTAAACAACTTATAGTTTGCTAGTCCTTGGTAATGAAATTCTGGGTAAGCAACCATTGCGGCTTCACTCATCCATGCAATGGCGCACACGGTTGGCAATACTTTGTCATCACCAATGGTGTGATCAGCTAAAAAGCTATTGTTAGTCGCTAAAAGTGTTTTATTAACACGGGTAGTTAAGCGACTAACTTGTGGCTTTTTTACAGATGCATCCTTCGCTGTATCCTTAGACTTATCTTTAGAGAGGTCGTTACCAACAAGGATTTGTGCACAACGGTTAGTATCTGCAGCGAGTTCACTCACTAACAACTTAGCGCCCGCATCAAGAGGAATAATATAAACACCACGGTCGTTAAACATACGTTTAAGCTCAGGTGTTACCATGCCACCATCCCAAGGCCCCCAGTTGAAGCTTAGTACTTGAGCACTTGGGTTTAATGCTTTAAAACGATAAGCCGTTTTATTTAAAATATCATTAGCGATGGAGTAATCAGATTGTCCCGGGTTACCGTAAAAACCGGCCGCTGATGAAAATAACACTAAGTGTTTAATGTTTTCAGCATTGGTTGCTGCTAATAAAGACAATAAACCATCTATTTTCGTAGTGTATACCGCATTAAATTCTTTAAGCGTTTTTTGCTCAATAAACTTGTCTGCTAAGACACCCGCACCATGAATAATACCGCTTACTTGACCAAGGGTTTTAGTAATAGGTTGAACCTGTCTCTTATACACATCTGACGCTGCCGACGAAGAGGATAGTGTAGAT
>CAJXRC010000337.1 GCA_913058405.1 uncultured Colwellia sp.
AAACTGAAATTGCTCAAGCACTCTGAATCGAGCATTTTGAATGATTACGGGTATAGATGTTTTACGGGAAGTAAGTGGGCGAAAGCTTATTCTAAAATGCCAACAAGGTGTCGGCTTTTACATTACTTTGTAATCTGTCGTCATCCGCTTTGCACGTTTTTGTCAAAGCGATGACTATATCTAGGGCCAAAGTATTTAGTTAAGAGATAACTAAAATGCTAGATAGAAAAAGATGAACCACAACCACAAGTGGTTGTTGCATTTGGGTTATTTACCACAAAACGGCTACCTTCTAAACTTTCAAGGTAATCAACTTCGCCATCGACAAGGTATTGCAAGCTCATAGGATCGATGACCATCATAACACCTTGTTTTTCGATGGTCATATCGCCATCATTCACTTTTTCATCAAAAGTAAAGCCGTATTGAAAGCCTGAACAACCACCACCGGTAACATATACACGTAGTTTAAGTGCTGGGTTTTCTTCTTCTGTGATTAGCGATAGTACTTTACTTGCGGCAGAATCGGTAAATTTAATGGGTAATTCAGGGTTTGACATGGTGCTCTACTTAGTACAACAAGGTACAAAAAAATACGCTACAAAGTGGGTGAGTAACAACAGGGCTAATTATCTTAAACTTGACTAATTTAATCAAGTATTATTCTCTGCAGTAATTAGACCAATTCGTATAAGGAAAAAAACTTTTATAAGGGATTAAAAACTAGCCAAGCTTAATGTATGGAACATCATGATAATATTAAGGATAAATGAAATGTAGCTAACCGACACATCAACTTATTCTATTATCTTTATTTAATTTCAAGTGGCGATTAGTGTGTATAAAGTACTAGTAAAGCCTATTGGTTGACTTGCCAAAGCACAGTTTTGTCTTTTTTTGCATATTTCTGCCAGCGCGATTTAGTCAAAATCGCAGAGACTAGGATGCGTTCAGGCGTAAAGTTAGCCGGTAAGGTAAATTCACCATTAATAATCTGGAAATACTGAAAACTAAACTGAAGATCTTTTTTGTTCAGCTCTGCCACTTCTGACAATTTAAGTTTTACTGATTTGCTACCCTCTTGACCTTCAAAGAGCAATTCAATATAACCTTTACTATAACGACGCTTTAGTTGCTGCTGCACTAAAGTAACTTGAAAGTGATATTGATTAGGTGCTTTGCTAGATACTATATTGATATTTTCAACGAATAAACCTGCCGCTTCTTTTTCTGGCGCCATTATTTTTTCGTAAAAGGCCAGTTGTTTTTTCACTTCAAATTTCTGTTCAGCAGCTTCTTTAAGTAATTCTTGCGCTTTTATATTAGCAAGTTGCTCGACCGTCAATTCAACTTCTAAAGTGTGAATGCGCGCCATGTTATCTTCTTGCTGCTGATAAAGCTGTTCTAGCCTAAGCTTTTGTTGTTCAAGGCTGATCACTTGAAAATGATGATAATAATTACCCACTCGATAGCCGGTAAATAAACAAAGACTTATTACTGTTAGTAAAAACAAAGCCGATTTAAAAGTACCTATGCGCTCAATAACAACACCTAGATTTATTTTTGCTAACCATTTCATTTGTAAAGTATTATAATCCCGTAATGATAATATCAATCGCAACAATAAGAAAACACTTAGCTTTGCCAAAAACATCTTGGCAAATATGCTTACTTGCCATTATTGGTGGCGCCGCTTCAGCTTTATTAGTCGTGCTATTCACGCTGACTATTGAAGAAATTCAACAGCTCTACCTAATTAAGCGCGACAACTATAACAGTTTAGATGAGGTAAGTCGTTTTCATTTACCTATCATCGGCTCGCTTATTATCCTCTTAATGGCTTGGCTCACTGGCTACCAATATATACGTACTGGTATCCCCTTTGTGCTGCACCGATTAAAAGTAGCTCATGGCATTATCCCTTTTAAAAATACCTTAAATCAATTTTGGGGAAGTGCTGTAGCCTTGGCATCTGGCTTTTCTGTTGGCCGCGAAGGACCCGCAGTACATCTTGGCGCAGCATGCAGTAGTTATTTAGGCAGTGTACTAAAACTTCCTTATAACAGTACCCGAACGTTATGTGCTTGCGGCATCGCAGCAGGTATTGCAGCAACATTTAATACCCCTATAGCCGCGGTTATTTTTGTCATGGAAGTGGTCATGCGAGAATACAAAGCGCATATTTTTGTACCTGTGATGCTAGCTTCTATTGTTGGTTCTTTGATTACCCGCAGTGTTTTTGGCACCAGTCATAACTTTCAACACTTTAATACCATAGCCCTTGAACAACAGCATTACTTTTCTTTAGTATTATTAGCGATAGTCTTAGGTATTTTGGCGGCTGCATTTAATAAATATTTGGTTGTAATTATTAAAAAAAGCGTTAAATACCACATAGTACCGCGCTTAATTCTTGCTGCGCTTATTACTGGTACATTAGGTTATTTGGTACCTGGCGCTATGGGCACAGGCACAAGTGCAATTGATATTTCCTTAACTAATAATTTGCCTTTAGGGTTTCTGTTCAGTTTACTCATTGCTAAATTGTTAATGACAATGTTCGCCCTAGGATTAGGTATACCTGGTGGCATTATTGGACCAACCATAAGCATTGGCGCTATTACTGGCGCTCTTGTTGGCGCTATTATTTTACAAGTATTGCCTGGAGTGCATGTAAGCAGTGACTTTATTTTAATGGGTATGGCTGGTTTTATGGCTGCCAGTCTGAATGCTCCCCTTGCGACCTTGCTTGCTGTTGTTGAGCTATCAGGTCAACTTGAGCTGGTTGTGCCGGGTATGATTGTTATCACCATTGCAAGTATTGTATCGAGACAGCTTTGTAAAAATGAATCTATCTTCATCATGCAATTAGATGCGCAAAACTTGCTCTACCGCAAACCCCCAGTTGAAGAATCGTTGCAAAATATTGGCGCTTTGGCGGTAATGAAAGATAATTTACTCATTTTAGACCAGGCAAGCCCCCGAACTATTATCGGAGAGCTCCTGCATAGCCATGAGTCGCAATTAATTATTAACAAAGAACCTGCTAATCAAACGGATAGGCCGAATACTTATTATTGGGCACAATTAGATGCAGAAGCATTTGACGATAAAAATGAAAGTGATGATGAAGATAATCTCGCTAAAAAATTAATACTGCACAAACTGATCCCATTGAGCCATCAAGTTACTTTAGCAGAGGCTTATTTGGCACTGGTAGAACAGAGATCCGGCGCGGTTTATATTTACAATAAAGATATCAATGACTGTATTGGCTTGGTGACTTTTGAACAACTTAGAATTTACTTATTAGAAGGAAAACTCAATTAATGAGCACGTTTTTAATCAACAATATCCTTTGGCTTAAAGCATTTCATGTCTTTTTCATGGTGGCTTGGTTTGCTGGTATATTTTATTTACCGCGTTTATTTGTCAATCATGCAGAAACCAAGTCTGATGAAATAGCTCAACAATTCAAAGGTATGGAAAAACGTTTACTTTATTTTGTCACACCTTTCGCCATTTTCACGTTATTACTTGGTTTAACCATTATATATGCCTACGGCTATGACTGGTTTGTTGCAGCAAAATGGCTACATATCAAATTAAGCTTGGTCATAGTGCTTTTTGCTTATCATGGTTATTGCTTCAAATTAGTTAGCACTTTTGCACAAGATAAAAACATCCGCTCTGGGCGCTTCTATCGAATATTTAATGAGATCCCCGTTCTCATTTTATTGGCTGTTATTCTCTTAGCTTACGTTAAGCCAATGTAATTATAGATTATTTAAGAATTGTAAAGGTAAGATAACTTATGTGGTATTTATATCTGGGTTACGTGGCAATACAGTTTTATGCTATTGCTGATGTCTTCTCAAGAAACTCCCTTGCAGCAAGCGCTGTTGTTTTTTCAATAGCAGTTTTTTTTATCTGGTCTTTTATTCCCATGTTGGGCTATGTTTTGGCTAAAGCTTTAGGCGCCAAAGGATATGCAAAGAGATTATCTTTGCTTTTGTGTGGCGTGATCATTGCGCTAAGTGAGAATGCTCTAACTTACTTTAATTTAATTGCAGAAAAGCAATATAATATTGGCACAGTACTGGTGTTTATATTGTGCTTTGTTATCGCCTACTTACCATCTGTCTCTTATACACATCTCCGAGCCCACGAGACCGTACTAGATCTCGTA
>CAJXRC010000338.1 GCA_913058405.1 uncultured Colwellia sp.
TCTACACTATCCTCTTCGTCGGCAGCGTCAGATGTGTATAAGAGACAGGTTTATTATCGGGAGATTTTTCGTCAGAGCCTAAACCATTACCTACACCAACAAGCCAATCAGCTGAGCCTATTAAAGCGGTGGTTGTTGATAAGGCAAAGTTTGAGCAAGCAGTAAACAAAATTAAGAGACAAAAAAGTAATGAACGTGATGCTGAGAAGAAACGTCTTAAAGCCGTTGAAAAACGAGCGTCAGATGCTAAAAAGCGTCGTGTACAAGAACAAGCACGTATTAAAAAATTAGAAAAACAACGTAAACAAAAAGAACAAGAAAAAATTAAAGCGGATAAAGCTGCTAAATCATCGAAGGCTAAAGCTGCTAAAGCGGAAAAAGTACGCAAGCAAAAAGAGCAAGAGAAACAAGTTGCAGAAAAAGCCGCAGCCGCTGCCAGAAGTAAACGCTTAAAAGAAGAAGCGGATGCCAGAAAAGCAGAGGACTTACGTCTTAAAAAAATTGCAGAACGAAAACGTCAAGAAATAGCAGCAAAAGAACAAGCTATTCAAGATGCTATGTTAGCTGAACAGATGGCTGATGAAATGGCGACCCGTAATAAAGCGAGGAACCAACAAGTCATGACTGAAGTTCAGCGTTATTCAGCCTTGATTACGCAGCGTATTAATCAGTATATGATTACAGACCGCAGTACTATGGCTGATAAATCATGTCGATTAACTATCACGCTTGCACCTTCAGGGTTTGTTATTGACGTTAAAGTAGGGCAAGGCAATAAAGTAGTATGTGATGCTGCAAACATAGCGATTGGTAAAGCAGGTACTTTACCGGTATCTAAAGATCCTGACGTATTTAAAGAAATGAGAGAAATTGCGGTTACAGTAGAACCCAAATTTTAACTGATATTATGTATCAGTATATTTAATAGATATTATAGGACCGTGTTTGGCTACATGGTCTTATTAAAATATTAAACCAGTTGATTTAATAGCGATACATCAAGCTATTTAAAGGAAAAGTATTAAGAATATGAAATTATTATCAAACATTGTATTTGGTGCCCTGATTGCATTAACTTCTGTTAAGGCAATGGCAGCATTAGAAATTGTCATTACCGGTGGTGTGGATAGCGCAAGGCCAATAGCTATAATACCTTTTAACTGGACTGGCACGGGTGAACGTCCAGAATTATTATCAAAAGTTATTAGTGATGATTTATTACGTAGTGGTAAGTTTAGTCCGATTGCCAGTAATAAATTCCCGCAAAAAATTACCGATGCAAAAAGCATTGATTACAGTGCATGGGCGGCTTTAGGCGCAGAAGCTGTAGTCGTGGGCGAAATTAATGAGATTGCACCTGGGCGTTATCAAGTTAGCTATCAGTTAGTTGATGTGATCCGCGGACAAATTACTGGTGGTGAAACTTCAATGCTCAGTAATGGCGAATTAGTTAACACTAAAGATCATATTTTGGCGCAAAGCAGTGCTAATATTCAGCTGAATCAAGCGCGTCGTTATGCACATAGTATCAGTAATGTTATTTATGAAAAGCTTACAGGAAGCAAAGGCGCTTTTTTAAGTAAAATAGCTTATGTTATTGTTCGCGATCAAGGAAAGTACCCATACCAACTCGCATTCGCTGATTATGATGGTTTTAATGAACATGTATTGTTAAGTTCTAAAGAACCTTTAATGTCACCATCATGGCATCCTAATGGTGACCAATTAGCGTATGTTTCATTTGAAAATCGTCAAGCACAAATCCATAGCATTGATATTTATACCGGAGTTAGAAAATCGATTAGCTCATTTAATGGTATAAACAGTGCACCACGCTTTTCTCCTGATGGAAAGAGCATGGCAATGGTACTGTCAAAAGATGGCAACCCAGATTTATATGTTATGGATTTAACGACCATGAAATTACGTCGTATAACACGTAATCGGGCAATAGATACTGAGCCAAGTTGGACACCTGATGGTAATTCATTGATATTTAGTTCAGAACGGGGTGGAAAACCACAGCTATATCGCGTAGATTTAGCCGGGGGGAAAGTAAGACGTTTAACTTTTGATGGTGAGATGAACCTGGGAGGTTCAGTAACACCAGATGGTAAACAACTGATTATGGTCAATAGAACACACGGTAAATACCGTTTAGCGAAGCAAGAAGTAGCGTCTGGTTTATTTCAGGTGTTAACCGAAACTCGTTTAGACGAGTCGCCAAGTGTGTCACCTAATGGTGGTATGATCATATACAGTACCTTACATAATAATCGACAAGTATTGGGTTTAGTGTCGGTAGATGGTCGCTTTAAAGCTAGATTGCCTGCACTTGATGGTCAAGTGAAAGCACCTGCTTGGTCACCATTTTTATAATAATAAGATACACAAAATAACTAATTGAATTTTAACTTATAATTTTAGAACAAAGGAAAATAAAATGCGCTTTAATAACATAGTAAAAAGCTTAGCAATTGCTTTACCTCTTACCATTCTATCTGCTTGTAGCTCAAACTCTGATACCGATGAGCAAAGCCAAGTCGATACTAATGCCCAAGTTACTCAAAATGCTGAAGATGCTAGAAAAGCACAAGAAGCAGTACAAGTTACAGCGGCTAAACGTGCTGCAGAAATTGAAGAACAAAAACGTCAAGAATTAGCGCAGCTACGCTCAGAACACATTGTTTATTTTGATTTTGATGTTTCAAATGTAAGCGAACAGTACTCAGCTATTTTAGATGCGCATGCTAAATTCTTAAACGCTAACTCAGACGTAAAAGTATTAATTGAAGGTCATGCCGACGAACGTGGTACACCTGAATATAATATTGCATTAAGCGAACGTCGTGCTAAATCAGTAGTTACTTATTTAGAAAACATGGGTGTTGCTGCTGGTCAATTGACTGTAGTTAGCTACGGCGAAGAAAAACCAATGGTTAAAGATCGCAGCGAAAATGCTTTTGCTAAAAACCGTCGTGCTGTTTTAGTTTACTAAGACTTGATAAGCCTCACATAAGCAGGTAACTGAATGAAACTAAATAAAGTTTTATTTGGCATGATGTTTACAGCTAGCGCCGTTAGTGCGTTAGCTGTAGCTAAAGCGCCAGTCATTGATGTTAACGCCAATTCTATCGATTCATCCGCGTTAACAGAGCAATTAACTACCTTGTCACGTAAGTTAGACTCTCGTAATAAGGCCCAAGTTAATATTCAACGTCAATTATACCAATTACAAACTGAAGTGAATGAACTTCGGGGCGTAACTGAGTTACATACCCATAAGTTAAGTCAAGTATTAGAGCGTCAACGAGAGCTTTATAAAGAAATTGATAGACGAGTGAGTGAAGTACTTGAATCCACAAATACAAGCGCTTCAGTTTCCACGAGTCCAACATCAACAGCTAGCACTGCTGTAAATGCTACTAGTTATAGTAATAACTTAACTGAAAATGAAACTTATGATCGTGCACTTAATCTCGTTTTAAAAGATAAACGTTACAAACAAGCTATTGTTGAATTTAGAGCATTTAATAAAAGTTTTCCAAATTCGAGTTATGCACCTAACGCGCATTACTGGTTAGGTCAGTTACTCTTTAATCAAGGCGAACTTGCAGAAGCTAATCAAGAGTTCCTCATTGTTGTTAATAAACACAAAGACTCTACCAAGCGTCCTGATGCATTATTAAAACTTGCCATGGTTGCTCAAAAGCAAAATGATGCTAAAAAAGCAATTGCAACTTATCAGCAGTTACTAAAAGAGTCCCCAGAATCAACTGCGGCAAAACTTGGCAAGCCACGCTTAGCTAGTTTGACCAAGTAAAAAAATTATAGGTTAACAGCAGTAATTCGTGTTTTGTTGATGATAAAACTAGCTCATTGCTGAGAATTTGCTCGAACAGTAAATTATATTTGAAAAAACGAAGTTTATTGTTGCACTTAAATAAATTATGAGTATTATATGCCCCGCATTGAGGCAGTGACTCAATGTGTGTCGGCCGTTAGCTCAGCTGGTAGAGCAGTTGGCTTTTAACCAATTTGTCGAAGGTTCAAATCCTTCACGGCCGACCAATTCAAGAACATCTCTCATTTACTAAATTTTAGAATCGGCCGTTAGCTCAGCTGGTAGAGCAGTTGGCTTTTAACCAATTTGTCGAAGGT
>CAJXRC010000339.1 GCA_913058405.1 uncultured Colwellia sp.
TATCCTCTTCGTCGGCAGCGTCAGATGTGTATAAGAGACAGACTTGGTTTATTATAAATTTATTTTTGCTTAATTTGACGTCTTTTTACCTACTTGATAAAGCATTGAACGATTCTAAAGAAACTTATCAAAGCCCCAAATGTATAACGGTCTAGCTTGAATGTCGTTTTGGATATGAGCCTACAAAACTTAGTTACTTTTCTATCAAATTTTAAAACGTTAGCTATATTTAAGACAATTAAATAGCAGAATATGACCTGAATTTCGCATAAAGGACTCTACTATTGATAAAAGATAACAATAAATTTAAGTGAAATTAACAATCGGGGAAAGTTATGAGAACCAACAATGTTTTTGTAAAAAGTCGCTTAGCGGCGGCTATCGGGGTTTCATTCTTATTTTCAGGCAGCTTGTACGCAGAAGAAGCTGCTGGTGAGCAGGCTGAAAAAGCCAAAGAGAAATCTGGCTTAGAAGTCATCCAAGTAACAGCTCGTAAAAGAGTAGAGTCAGTTCAAACAGTACCTTCAAGTGTTAACGCGGTAACAGGCGAACATATGGAAGGCATGGGCGTACACAGTGTTAACGACCTTACTAAGTTTGTTCCAGGTCTTGAACAGCCACAACTAGCTAACCATTCACGTTTATCACTTCGTGGTGTTTCATCAGGTGATAACCAGTCATTTGAACAGTCTGTAGGAACATATGTAGACGGTGTATACCGTGGTCGTATGAATCAACTGCGTTCAGGTTTCTTCGATATGGAGCGTGTGGAGGTATTAAAGGGCCCACAAGTGTCACTTTACGGTAACAGCTCAGTTGGTGGTGCGTTAAGCATGGCTACTAAGCGTCCTGAAGTTGGTGATGAACTAAATGGTAACTTTACCGTTAAATATGAAACAGAATATGAAGAGTCACAAATTTTAGGCGGTGTAAATATACCAGTAACAGACGAATTTGCTGTTCGCGTTGCGGGTAAATGGCGTGACCAAAGTGGTGGCGCTGCATATAACCGTTATACAGGTGAAGTAGAAAATTCTTATGAAGACTCTGCATTTCGTGTCAGTGCGGTATGGGAGCCGAGTGATGAATGGAGTATTTACCTTCGTCATGAACAAGCAGATTTTGAAAAACATGGTGAATCGTTAGCTATTTATGCGCATGTAAACCCTGATTTTACACCAAACCCTAATTCGCCATTAGCTCCGTTTGGTATTGGCACAGGTGATTTAAATACGGGTAATGACGATAGTATTTTTAACAATGGCCCGTCAGGTAACTATAACGACAGTGATGAAACCATGTTGGAAGTTGTGTGGAGTATCAATGATGATATGACACTAACGTCAATTACTGCTGACAGTAATTATGATTATTATCATACGCTTGATGTTGATATGACACCGGCAAACTTTATGTCATCAAATACACCTGAAGATTACAGTCAGTTTTCTCAAGAATTGCGTTTAGATACTGAAATAAACGACCAATTAAACATTATGGCAGGCCTTTATTATCAAGATGCAGATTTTAATACAGGTTTTGATGTTGACTTTTATATGCCTTATGTAAGCACATTAATTGGTAGCCCATTAGAGTTTGGTTCATTTTCTCGTTCTAACTATTTAAGGCAGAATACTGAACAGCAAGCGATATTTACGCAATTTGACTACAATCCAACAGATAAATTGAGTTTAACGCTTGGTGTTCGTTATACCGATATTACTAAAACTGCAACACAAGGTTTAAGATTACTTGATATTGATGGTTCTACGTACGATGAAGCGCCATACCCTGAAGGTCACCCATTTGCTGGTTTAACGCCTGCATTGTTTAGTTATTGGGGGGTTTTAAAGTCTGTGGGTGCTCCGCATGAATTTCAAGATATGGTACGCGAAGAAGATCACTTAATGTTACAAGCAAGTGCTAGTTATCATTTCTCTGATGACTTTATGGGTTATGTAAATTACGCCGATGGTGCTAAAGCGGGTGGTTTTGATACGCTTTATGAAGGCCCAGTTACAGCGAGCCCTCTTGGCACATCACCTGGACCTTCAGCGGGTACGCCAGAAGATACTGAATTTGAAGATGAAAGTGTATCAGCGTGGGAAGTGGGCTTTAAGTCAGACTGGGAAACAGTTCGCTTGAATGTTGCAGCCTTTTATGGTGTTTACGACAACCTACAAACGTCGATTTTCAATGGTTCTATTGGATTTAACGTAGGTAATGCAGGTAAATCAATTCAAAAAGGTGTTGATGTAGAGTTTATCTGGCAAGCAACAGATGATCTAAAAATTACTGCAAATGCGGAATACTTAGATTTTTACTACGATGAATTCCAAGGTGCAGCGTGTAGCTTAACTGAAGTTTATAGAGGTGAGCAGGGCGCAGATGGCAAGTGTGACTGGTCTGGTGATAGCCTTGCTTGGGTGCCTGAGTTTACTGCGGTTGTAGCTGTGGAGCATATTGCAGAAGTGTTTGGTGATTATGAATTAGTTAATATGTTAAGTGTTAGCTATAAGTCTAAACATACGGTCGATTCAGATAATGAAGTAAACCTTACTCAGGATGGCTACGCTTTAGTTGACTATCGCGTCACACTAACACCAGCAGACAGCAATTGGCATGCTGCATTTACTGTAAACAACTTGTTAGATGAAGACTATGAAGTTTACCTAACTAAGATCCCATTAATTGCAGGTGCATATGCTAATGGTGTTCATCAAAGTAAACGTCGTATTAACTTCGAAGTAGGTTTTAACTTCTAAATTAAACTCGAATAATTGCTCGCAAGTTAAGGCGAAAGTAAGGTGACATTGTTACCTTACTATCGCCTTTTTTTCGCTCGTCTATTTTTGGAAAGTATAAAATGTTAAAGAATTTCAAAGAAAAAGCCCCCGAACCTCAACACCTGTTGCATGTAGGTAATAACTTATATTGGCTGCGCATTAGTATGCCATTTGCACTTGATCATATAAATATTTGGCTAATAGAAGAAGCTGATGGTTGGGTGGTAATTGATACTGGCCCGAATACATCAAAAGCCAAAGAGCAGTGGCTTGCGGTAATAAATAACCAGTTAAAAGGTAAACCAATCACTCGCATTATTTGTACTCATGGTCACCCTGATCATATTGGCTTAGTGGGTTGGCTACTTGAAGAGCTAGAGCACAAGCCTAGTTTTAGTATTTCAATGCCTGATTACAAATATTATCAAATGTTATTTTCTTGTGAGCCAAGTGTACCAAGAGATCAGCTCAATGAGTTTTATACTGGATACGGTGAAGGACAAAAACAAGTAAAGGCTTATTTTAGGAATATTGATACCTTTCGCAGTATTATTTACCCTGTAGACTCACCTTGTCAGGTATTACAAGATGAGCAAATAGTTACTTTAGGTAATCATCAATGGCGAATAGTGATGGGCTATGGCCATGCGTCGGAGCATGCATGTTTTTATTGTCAGGAATTAGATATTCTTATTGCTGGTGATCAAATATTACCGAGTATCACGCCAAATATCAGTATTTGGCCTGATGCGCCTGATGCTAACCCTATGCAATTATATTTTGATTCAGCACAGCACATATCAACAGTGATTACAGATGAAACCTTGATTTTGCCAGCACATGGTTTAGCTTTTTATGGTGGTGTTAGCCGATTAAATAAAATAGTTTATGGGCATAAAGAAAAGCTTGAACAGCTTTATCTGCATTGTAAAGAACCCAAACAAGTTAATGAAACTTATCAAGTGTTATTTAACTGTGAAGTTGACTCAGGTAATGACTTATTTGCATTTGGTGAAGCATTAGCTAGTTTGCAAATATTGGTTAAAGCGGGTCGCTTAAAAGTGACTCTTAATGAGCAAGGTGTAAAGTTATTCCAACAAGCTTAGGCTAAGTTGTGTAGAATTAATAATTTATAGATTGATAAGCTTTGCTTTGTATATGGTTAGCATTACAACCATGTAGTTAATCACATTATTTGTGTATCGGGTGTTTAAGAGCACTGGGCAATAAATTTATTTTATCTTGCGTAATAGCTAAAAAGCTTCTTTAAGTTTTGTTTTAATTTATTAATTTTAAGGGATAACTTTGCTAATTCGGTTTAAAACATCAATGGTTTTAATCTGTCTCTTATA
>CAJXRC010000340.1 GCA_913058405.1 uncultured Colwellia sp.
ATGTAGAATAACTATATCAACACATATTTTGCTTTTTCTCATATCGCCAATGCCACTCTAAGGGGTCACTTATTTAGATGGATTGGTATTATGTAACAATGCATATTTTTAGTAAAATACAGTAAAAAGTACGTCTTACTAAATTGTAGGCATAAAAAAACGCCTACCTAGGTAGACGTCTCTTAGCTATTCAATTATCTATGAAGCGAGTAAAAAACACTCACACATAAAAAAATGAATTATGCTTTAGCAGCAGCAATTTGTGCTTCAACTTCAGCAGCAAAATCTTCTTCTTTCTTCTCGATACCTTCACCAACTTCTAAACGTACGAAGTTAGTAACAGTAATACCTTTCTCAGTAAGAACGGCACCAACAGTTTTCTTAGGTTCCATGATGAAAGCTTGACCAGTTAGAGAAACTTCACCAGTAAATTTCTTCATACGGCCTGTAACCATCTTCTCAGCGATTTCTTCAGGCTTGCCTTCGTTCATCGCCATTTCGATTTGAATACGCTTTTCATTAGCAACAACTTCAGCAGGAACATCATCTGGCGTTAAGAATTCTGGCTTGCTTGCAGCAACGTGCATAGCAATATGCTTAAGTGATTCTGCATCACCTTCACCAGCAACAACAACACCGATAGTAGCACCATGGCTATATGATGCTAAAGTAGCACCTTTAATGTATTCTACGCGACGAACATTGATGTTTTCACCAATCTTAGTGACTAACGTAATACGCTTTTCTTCGAATTGAGCTTGTAGCTCTGCAATCGTTGCTTTTGAAGCAAGAGCAGCATCAGCAACTTCGTTAGCAAATCCTAAGAAGTTATCATCTTTAGCTACAAAATCAGTTTGACAGTTAACTTCAACTAAAGCAGCAACGCCGTCAGCAGTTTTAATTAAAATAGTACCTTCAGCAGCGATGTTACCTGCTTTTTTAGCAGCTTTAGCTTGACCGTTCTTACGCATATTTTCAATCGCAAGTTCCATATCGCCGTCAGCTTCTACTAGAGCATTTTTACAATCCATCATGCCCGCAGCTGTGCGTTCACGTAGTTCTTTAACCATTGCAGCAGTAATTGCCATGAGTTAATTCCTCGGTTTTCAGTTATCCCCAACTCAGAATTTTCATTAAATTAGTGTTAGGCATAAGTATTAAATAAGTTGCCACAAAAGCGCACTTTTGTGGCAATAGAAAATAAACGTGTTATAAACTGAAATTATTCAGCTTCAACAAAACCGTCTTTTTCAGCTTGTACTACGATGTTTTGCTCACGACCGCTTGTTACAGCGTTAGCAACAGCATCACAGTATAAAGTTACTGCGCGGATAGCATCATCGTTACCTGGAACAACGTAATCAACGCCATCAGGATTTGAGTTAGTATCAACAACAGAAATTACTGGGATACCAAGGTTGTTTGCTTCTTTAATAGCAATGTGCTCGTGATCAGCATCAATGATAAATAAAACGTCAGGTAAACCACCCATGTTTTTGATACCACCTAAGCTTTTATCAAGCTTTTCCATTTCACGAGTACGCATTAACGCTTCTTTCTTAGTTAACGCTTCGAAAGTACCGTCAGTGCTTTGAGATTCTAAATCTTTTAAACGTTTGATAGATTGACGAACTGTTTTCCAGTTAGTCAACATACCACCTAACCAGCGGTGGTTAACGTAGAATTGGTCAGACTTAATAGCAGCATCTTTGATTGCATCACTTGCAGCACGTTTAGTACCAACAAATAATACTTTACCTTTTTTCGATGAAACATTGTTTACAAAAGCAAGTGCTTCATTGAACATAGGAACTGTTTGTTCAAGGTTAATGATATGAACTTTATCGCGAGCACCAAAAATGAATTGCTTCATTTTAGGATTCCAGTAACGAGTTTTGTGACCGAAGTGAACACCTGCTTTAAGCATATCGCGCATTGAAACGTTTGACATTTTTCTTTTCCTTTATGGGGTTAAGCGTTCATACACCCAATATACACGACCCTTTTGTTTTGACTTCAAAGTCAAAAGCTGAGCACCCCGGTATACCTTTAATAGATGTATGTGAGTTTATAATAATGACTTATAAGACAAAAAACTAAAAAGTCTCTTAATCAAATAGTCGATTTAAATTGTCACTCAACCAAGCTAATACAGCTATTATCGTTTATAAAAAAGACAAAAGTGACTAACTAAAAATTGAGCGCCGCATTTTATACCATAAAAAACATTATTTAGCGAGACAAAAATGATTTATCATCTAATGTCGATTTATAGTGGGATAATCTGACAAGGCAAGTTAAAATCAGCAGATATTCCGGATCTTTAATTAAGATTTAGTCTTTAATCAAAATCATCAACATTTGTAGAGTAAGTAATGGCAGCAGAATTATTTTTCATTTATGACAGTCACTGTCCTTGGAGTTATGCAACAACTCCTTTAGTGAATGCGGTAAACCAATCATTACCAGAAGTAACTCTGAATTTATGGCACTGTGCCTACTTTTCAGATGCAGACGGCGAAAATACAATAACCAAACAACAGATAGTGCAAGTTAAAGAGTTATCTTCAGTGAACTTTTCTCCCGATTACATGGGAAAATTATCACATGGGAAAGATTCTACCCTATGCGCGAACCTAATGACTTGGGCTGTAGGTAAAACACCGGAGCAAGCATTATCCTTATTAAACGCTCTGCAAGCAGCACATTTTTCAGACGGTAACGATCTAAGTGAGCAAGCTGATTTAGAAGATATCATTGAAGAGTTCAAATTATCAGTGCCCGCTAAAGTATTTAATAAAACAAAATTAACCACTGATGCTGCTGCACAAGTGCACGAGATTTATGCGCTACAAGATATAATAGGCACTCAAGCTATACCTGCTTTATTGCTGGCCATTGACGATGAACTCATTTTGCTTAATCACAATTTTTATCTACAAGAACCCAATGCCATCATTGATGCGATAAAATTAGAGTTAAATAATCACAGTTAACTTGCTATCTTATTGGCAAGTTATTCATCGATAGCGATGAAACATACCAATCGAATTGATTTTTTGGTCAGCTTAGAGCTACATTAGCGAGCTTAAAACAAACAAAATGAGTTAAACATAGTTAGTCTATGTTTCATTCATTTTGTGATGTTATCAGTTTGCTAATGAGCTCCCAAAGGGCGAGTTTAAAAGGTTTACATGCGGCGTTATTGATTTTGACAAGGGAATAACCATTCTCCTCAACCAATGCCTTGCCTCTAAACCTTTTAATTCTCGCTAAGTGATCAATAAATTAGTCCGATTGGTATTACAATTAATTGAAAGCTTAGTCGCAAGTAATAATGCTGCTAGCGCAAACTAAAAAGAGATAGAACAAGATGGCCATCACCATAAAAAGCCAAGAAGAAATAGAAAAAATGCGTATTGCAGGACAATTAGCTGCTGACGTTTTAGAAATGATAGCCCCACATGTAAAAGCGGGCGTTAGCACTGATGAACTCAATACTTTATGTGCCGATTACACTGAAAAAGTGCAAAACGCGATATCTGCTCCACTTAACTACCATCACTTTCCAAAGTCTATTTGTACTTCGGTTAATCATGTTGTTTGTCATGGTATACCTGATGATTCAGTATTAGCCAATGGCGATATTATTAATATTGATATAACCGTAATTAAAGACGGTTATCATGGTGATACCAGTAAAATGTTTATTATTGGAGAAGCATCAGCTGAAGATAACCGCTTATGCCGTATTACCCAAGAGTCACTTTATTTAGCACTTAAAAAAGTTAAGCCAGGCGCTACGTTTGGTGAAATTGGCGCTACTATTCAAAAGTTCATCAAGAAATCAGGTCGTTATTCTATTGTTAAAGATTACTGTGGTCACGGTATCGGTAAAGAGTTTCATGAAGAACCACAAATCATGCATTATAAGAACAATGACAAAACTAAAATGGAAGTAGGCATGTGCTTTACCATTGAACCCATGGTAAACCTAGGTCGCGCCGGCACTGTTTTAGATAAAACAGATAACTGGACTGTTTATACTGCTGACGGTAAAAGATCTGCGCAATGGGAACACACCCTGTCTCTTATACACATCTGACGCTGCCGACGAAGAGGATAGTGTAGAT
>CAJXRC010000341.1 GCA_913058405.1 uncultured Colwellia sp.
AGTACGGTCTCGTGGGCTCGGAGATGTGTATAAGAGACAGCTTGTTATGCTCATTTCGCATGCTTAGCCTATGAAATGTAATGCAAAAAAGTAAATATACAAACCAAAAAAAGAACAATAAGCCACTAAACAATAGTGCTTTCTCTACTAAATCTAGGCCATCTCTAAAAAATACAATCGGAATTCCAATTAGGGCAACAAGCCACGAAATATGTAGAAAAGAAACTTTTGCAGCGGTCTTTAAAATAGTTGAGTTGTAATAAGACATTTGCAGATCCTTCTGGCACTTCTAACAGCTTATTATGTGGAAAAATTCCTTTATACAAGATGGAAAGTTTCCGTACCTCATTTCCCTAACTTACAAACTTTCGCACGAAAACATTCTATTATCAATGTACTACGTTCTGCCTTTCAAAACCGCCCCCGCATTCCGGAACAATTCCTTTTTATTTTTACTAACTTTAAAAACACAAAGTACTGTATAAAAAATAGCCCCTAATGCCCGGCAATCCAACTCACCCAAACACCAACCTATTACGCTAAATAACCACCCGGTCTTTTACTTACAACCGTAAGTGTTCTAAGCCCCCTACTTCTTCTAATAATTTTGTCATTTCTGGGCTTGGCTGTTGTAGTTAAACATGACAGGCATAATTCGAAAACAGCTTTACCTTTCTAAAGATGCCTGTCTTGTTTAGTCAATGATTGTGTTTCATGAGTAAAGCTTCACCGTGATCTTGCCACTTTGTGCTTAATTTGGCTTATTAATCATAGTGTAACAACAATTTTTGGAGGAATTGTGGAGAAGGTCATAATTTACTTTCGCGCCCGTTTAAGTATTCAAATACATCGCGTAGCGCTTCTGATGGTGAGCGAGGCTCGTATCCAAGTTCATTACGAGCTTTCGTTATTTCATACTCCTGCCTGATGCCATAGAATAAAGCTACTTGGCTTCTAATAAGCTCTGCGGGTTTATCTGTCACCTTAGCTGCCAGCTCTGCGCACAAGGCAATAAAATATATTACCCACTTTGGTAGTCGTGCTGGAGCTTTTAAGTTAATTCCCGTTGATTGGGCAGCATTGTATATCTCAGTAAGTGACGAAGAGTTGTTATTAGCCAATATGTACCGGCTACCAGAACTGCCTTTCGTAGTAGCAGCAACTACGCCTTTTGCCACATCGCGAACATCAACGAAATTAAAGAAAAAATGAGGGTCTATCAGAAGCTTATTGGTTCTAATTGTTTCAATAAACTGCATAGTGTCTGTGAGTCGATTAGCATGGGGACCAATCATTGCTGAGGGTAGAACGGAAACCATCCAAATATTGTATTTTTTTGCCAACTCCCAAGCTTTTTGCTCTGACTTTATTTTAGAGTTGTAATAGGCGTTGTTAGATAACGTGTTCCAACTATTTTCATCTAGATAGTTTCCATCGTGCCCAACAGCCGCAACCGAGCTAACATAAACCACTTTTTTCACATTGGCTTCGGCCGCCGCTTTAAGGACAATTTCAGTCCCTTTTACATTCGGCTGGACGATTTCAGTAATAGGATCTTTAGCCCAATGTTTAAATACCGCGGCAACATGATATAAAATATCGACACCTTCCAGGGCTTTTCTCATTGCGTCTATATCTTGCATTTCGGTGTAGACAACTTGGCAGTTCAAGCGGAAAAAATTATCCACATTTTGAATATCACGCATCCCTGCCCTTACGGTTTCGCCTTGCGCTATAAGCGCTCTAACTACATTCCCTCCTAAATGACCGTTCGCCCCGGTTACCAAACATACATTAGACATCTTGTATTCACCTATAAAGTTATTAAGTGACAAGACTATAAACTCTCCCCCTAGGGGAACAGTCAAGGGCATTTAATTATTTGGGTTGTTAAGCGGAAATTGATCAATCAGTTCTTGTTTTAATGACCCTAACTCAACATCTAGTTGTTCGGCTTGTTCAATCTCGATTCTAATGTGCTTCTGCTTTTTCTTTATGGCATTTATCGCCACCTCGACCGGAAAGCGATTTTCTTTTGCCTTAACTTCAATCATTGGCAGCAATTCTGAAAGTTTAAAACCCAGGGATTGCGCTTTTTTTATCATCGAGATTATGACGACATGGTGCTTATCGTAAATGCGGTACTTCCCTAATCTAGGCACCTTTGACAACAACCCTAGTGCCTCGTAGTGATGAATTGCTTTTTTTGACGCGCCAGTAAGTTTTGAAACTTCTCCTATATACATGTTTTTTCTAATCCTAATGGGTGTAACGCTTACGAAATTGGCATATTGAATCGGTCAGACTTTACTAGACAGATTTTTGTTTGAATTCTTCTAACTTTTTATAAACCAGAGAGAGAAACTTAACCAGACAGGCATAATTCGAAACCACCGAAACTGTCCCTTAGTACACTTTTTTTAATCTGAATGGCTTATCTTAACCACGCAGTTTGAAACCTGCTTTAAGCAGGTCGCTGGCAAAGTGGTTCACCTTGAGCAATATGCACACAACCAACATCAGCAACGAGTTCAAGGGCGACAAAATGCAATGCGATTACTGGGATAGTGTTGGATCTAAATAGCGAATCTTGCAAAACTGATTGCTACTATACGCGGGCGAAGGAATAAATACACTTAAGCGCCTGCTACTCTTACGCGCACTTCTGCTTTTCTCTAGCCATCAACTAAAAAAACGTTTATCTACACAATTAGCGACGAATATAGCCTTCATAAAAGCAGCTTTACCTTTCCAATTATGCCTGTCTTGTTTAGTCGCTTATTTTTCACCTAAAACTGATAAAAAATACTGTTATTAACCGGTTTGTTCCAACTATTTAGTTTTTGAAGCACTAATATTCCTGATGGAGAAACCAAAGTTGGAAAGCTAAAAGAGGTCGCGTTTTGACTATATGAGATCGGCTGCCCATTAATAAATGTGGTTTCTATATTTGTACTTTCTCTCGGGGATATTTGAAATTTGCTACCTAACTCTTCTTGTTGATGTATTACTACGTATGCCACGTCTGAGTTTTTACTATTATCGATGCTGAAATACAGCAAAAAGTGTGAATCGTCCCAAACAAGACTTTGATGTTGATACTGTATAAAACTTGGGTGCGTACTACCCAAGACGTTAAATGATTTATCTAACACAGATACTTTTGGGATGAAAGCGAACTTATGATCAACGTAAAAAGACCTAATGCCATAATAAAGTTTCTCACTCCTTTCTGTCACACCGAAAAGCATGTAGTTGGTTTCTTTACCATCGAGTGAAATTAAGTTTTCATTTTCTTCCATCGTAAATATTAACTCGTCATCAAACTCAGTAACGATTAATTCGCTCATGGATTTGCAACATTTTTTAGCTTTGTATGTCGCCATGCGTTCGGAAAAGCTTTTTTCTGCATTTTCGACTTTAGGTAAATGACGGCTTGAAGCGCACCCTGAAAGCCAGATGACTAATGATATTAGTGCTATATATTTTAGTTTTTTTTGCATTTTACTTCCATTCAGAAATCATTATTAAGACAAAAGAGCTAACGCCGTTTTAAGCGGCGATTAATAGCTTGCTGAGGCCGCCCCGCGTGTTTGCGTCCCAGCGAACGAAGTGAATGTGTTGGCTTGTTATGTGCCAACATAGTCACTGAGGCCTATGAGTTCAAAAAGTGTTTTCTCTAAAGCTTCTAGCTCTTCTTCCCGATCGAAACCTTTACAGCCATGGTAGTGATGCACTGTTTTTAAATTGCTCGCAAACTGTAAGATAAAACTGTACTAGGGTGATCTGTCCATTCTTCGCTACAAGGACTTTCTTCTCCCTCTCCGACCCACCCATAATCATCGCGGAGTTTTTGAAAGCTGTTCTCATCGAGAAGGCGCAGAATTCTTTGGAATAGTTCTGGATTGCTGGGAAGCCGATATGTACCCACTAGTTTAGTATGGGCATCCCCTTTATAGACAATTACTCCATCAGAGAATACGTCAACTCTATAAGCAGGGCATGTGCCAAAACAAGCAGTAGTTTCCATGCTAAAAGCATCTGCCGCACTAGGGGTTGATATAAAGGACAATAAAAAAATAACGTATTTCATAGATTCATCCTCGGCACATAACTTTTAAATAAGGGGCGCA
>CAJXRC010000342.1 GCA_913058405.1 uncultured Colwellia sp.
CCGCGACCCCCGGCGTGACAGGCCGGTATTCTAACCAACTGAACTACCACTCCGCATCTTTTGTTCTAAATCACATTAATTGAACGAGTTCAACTATTGCGACCTTTACTTGCTTCAACAACATGTCGTTGAATGCGGCGAGATAATACGGTTATGACGCGGCGCAGTCAACCACTTTTTTAATAAAAATCACTGCTTGAGCATTTGACGAGCAATACGATGAAAATCCAAGCTTATTTTCATCGTATTGCTCAATTTATTTGCATCAAGTTATAACTTTATTTACCTTTTGTTTTTTTGCGTCGTAAAATATAAAACAAAACAGCAGCAATTAAGATAATAACACCATTACCAGCAGCGATAATGATTATAGTTTCTTTATCTTCTGCCTCTTTTGCTTGTTGTTTCGCCAACAACGCTTCTGCTTTCTCTCTTTCTGCTTTAATAAGTAACTCTTCAGCAGTTTCAATAACTGTATATGTTCCATCAGCGTTCATTGCACGATCAGCATTAAGCGCAGTATTACTTTCTTCTACATTAAAACTGAATTCTGGTACGACTAATCGAAATTCTCGACCCATAGTCGTTTTACCAAAGACACTGACATTTACCCGATATATACCAGGCTCTGTATTAGTAATCGTAGTAGTTCTACTGTCACCACTTTCTTCCATAATAGAGAAGGGTTCATTTTGTCGGTCTGGAAAAGTAAACTTTCCTTGAAACACCAAACTGTTGGGATCTACATGACTAGGATCTATTGATAATACTAGTTGATGTGGTTTGTCATGATCTTCAGATTTAACAACACTGATTTCTACTGGCGTTTTGTACAATAAGATAGGGGTTTGCCTTAGTTCACGTGTTGTCATCGGCAGTTTCACCAAATAAACAGGCTGCCACTCTCCTGGAGCAAAATCCAGAATAAACTCTCCTGTAAACAGATTGTCATTGGCATATTCATCTAAGCCGTGACCATCATCACGAAAAGAGGTTACTTTAATAGCATCAGCGCCAAAATTTTCGTGGGTTGATTTGTTAGTGCTGTAAAAATTAACATCGAGATTAACAACATTTTTAAAATATGGACTGTCTATCGCATCATTGCCATTAAATAGTTTACCAACAACTTTCAACGTCTCACCTGAAAAAGCAACGTCAGGTAATGGCTCTACTTCTATTTTCACATCAGAGACCACTAAGATCTGACTGTGAGGTAAAATATCTCCTACGGCTTGCCAAGGACCCGGCATAGGCTTTTTAATCTTAATCATGTCAAAAGTACTGTCATCAAACCATTGTACTTTTTCATGATCAAATTGATTTACCCTTATTTTACTACCATCAGGTCTAATAAGGATAATAGGGGTACTACCACTTTTACGATAAAAAATTAACGTTATTTCGTCTAGATCTGCATCGAGACGAAACCGGTTATCAAAATACGGTATTTGGTTAGTTATATTATCTTTCTGATAGTATTCAACGGTCGTTTTATTAAGCTTATTACTTTCAGTCTTACTTATATCGTTATCAACGAATGCTCCTGCATTAAATGCAATAAAAAGAGTCAACATTAAAGCAATTGGCTTTGATGCTGTAATTACTGGTAAGTTGAAAAAATGATGCTTATTTATTTCCAAAGTGGATCTCCTCCTTTTTTGCCAATGACAGCAACTCGTTCTGTATGTGCTTCTATTTCATCGGCCGAAGCTGTAATAATCTTTAATTTATTCCTAGCAGAGGACAATCTTCTAATTGCATTTGCATCAGCATTATTGCCCTCTCCCGCTGACAAATTAAAACTTGATTGCTTGCGAGTCATTTCAATGTAAACAAAGGCAAGCAACTGGGCATCAATTAATGCCCCGTGATATGTTCGATCAACCAATTTGTCTACGCGATAGAATCGAGCTAAATAATCTAAGGTTTTTGGAGAGCCCAGTTCATCTTTTGATACTTTTAATGTATCGGTAATAGTACAAATATCCTCTGTCATCGGGACTTTATCTTGACTTCGTCCCATTGAATTAAACAAAGAAAATTCATGGTCCATAAAACCAACATCGAACTTAGAGTTATGTATGACTAACTCTGCACCGCGGATAAAATCGATGAACTCGTGCACAACTTGAGAGAAAATAGGTTTATCATTAAGGAATTCGTTGGTTAACCCGTGAATATTAATAACCTCTTTATCCATCTCTAAAACTTGACCACGTTGATCTAGAGGTTTGATATAGGCATGGAAGATTCGGCCAGTTAATTGACGATTTATCATCTCAACACAACCAATTTCTACAATGCGATGTCCTTCTCTGGGATTGATGCCTGTAGTTTCTGTATCAAGAATGATTAATCGTTTATCTTTCTCTGAATTTTGTGTATCGGTTATATTATTCACTGACGGGCCTTCTCTGTAATATTAGTCACGATTAAATGGTGATTCGGTATTTATTTTTCAGGTAACGCTTGGGGAAATTCAATTAAATTTATTTGCATTCGTTTACTGGTAAAACAGAATGTAATTAGTGTAAAGACAATAAGTCCTTGGCTAACTAACCACGAAATTGAAGTTAATTGCCAGTAGAAAAATCCAATGAGATTAATGCAAAAATCAAATATTAACGCCACCACCAATATTGTGCGAGTATAGGGCCAAATAATTTTTACCCATTTCGCGGCATTTGGTCGACGTAAACTGATAATAACAACAACGAATATACCAATAAATCCTGAGACTAGGCTCAAAAAGAACAAATTTGTTTCTGGGTATATCCATTGCATGGTTGCCACTCTATCTTGCATATTAGTGACTGACATCAGCCATACCAAATAACCTCGTAAGACAAATAACAATACTAAATAAAAACGCTTTGATAGCTTTAAGCAATCAAACTTATCAAAATCTTCGATAGAATATTCTTGATATTTTTTAGGCACCTGGTGTTTTCTCATTTTTTAGCTGGCGCTCTTGATGTAATAAACTCTGAGCAGCGGTAATTGCTTTAACTGCCTTAGAATTAAATTCTCGAGTAAATAAGGTATAAACAACCCACAAACTCATAAATATCAGTAAAAATGGGTGAAAAAACCAACACATAGCGGCTAGTGCAAAGTAATATGATCTCAATCCATAGTTATATGAGTGAGCGGCTTGATCTTGCACAATAGCCATTTGCTTTGCATACGCGGTTAAATTTTCATTTGCACCCGACAAATCAAAGGGTGTAGCCCCGATCATGACATTTAAAAACCCGTATTGACGCATAGACCAAGTAAATTGGAAAAAAGAAAGGACAAAAATAAACGCTAATAAGCTGAGCTTTAACTGTATTGCTAAATGGTTCACTTCAGCGGCAAAAGGTAATGAAGAAATAACGATTTCTAAGGTTTCTACTTTGGCAAATAAAGTAAATATACCGGCCAATATTAATAGCGTGCTAGAAGCAAAAAAGGCAATATTTCGCTCTAAGTTGGCTAACAGTGCCGCTTCTGAAACTCTCACTTCACGCGAAATGACCTCATACATCCAATGAATTCGATGCTGATGCAATGAGCGCGCAATACAATCTGTTGTCTTCGCTTTTCTGCGTGCAAATACGGTATAGCCATACCATGCAACAATAAAAACAGATAAAGCTAAAATATCGACTAGAGAGAAAGGCACAGTCTATTCCTTAATAGGTAACGGGGATAACAAAAAATACGATTATACGCCAACAATTTTTATTGACCAACAACTTCATTTGATTCATAAAATGTATTTTTTATTGGTAGTAATACTTATCGGGTGTGATGAAATATTAACAAATGGCTAAACTAAACAGCTATTTAATTCCAAGTAACAGACTTACAGGCATCACTTGGGTTGAAAATAGCTGTATCCAAAACATGACAAAACGTAGTTAGAGAATACTGAATTGCTCTGCGATAATTAACAAACTAAGCACTTGAGTTTTATATATACCCGCTCCACTTGAAGATGCTCGTTTCAAGAAGCCGGAGCGGGTCATAATCAAGGCACATTTTTTTGTTAAGGGTTATTCCCTT
>CAJXRC010000343.1 GCA_913058405.1 uncultured Colwellia sp.
GTTTGACTTGGTCATAATAAGTCCTAAATGTGTAAACACATTTCAGGACGAGACAATATTTAAACTAAAAAAGCCCAATAGATTTATGTCTATTGGGCTTTTTATTATGCAAATTTTCCAAAATGGAAGCTAAGCGTTAATATAGCATTGAAGCGCTAGGGTTTAAAATCGACAGTAAACCTAAGCGTTCTAAATCACAATAATCAACGGCATTTTCAAGCATTTTTTTATCAATACAAATTGGCTCTAATTGCTCTTTAGTTAACAAGTCACTGTAATCAATATTTTGATCTTTAAACACTTGCTGCTTACTCATTACCCGTTTAGCAACATACAATAATTGAGTTTCTGCCGTGTATTCGCTTAGATCATCAATATCCTGATAACGAATAGGAGCAAAAATGCTATAAGGTAATTGCCACTGTTTTAATAATTCAGCAGAGCATTCACCAAACGTAAAACCTAAGATATCTTGTTGCTTCACCCAAGGTAATAAATTGATATCCTGACTTTCACAAGCAAGTTGTTTTTCTGTTGTAATTTGATGAACAACTAATTCACCCAAATTGTGTAACAAGCCCAAAATAAATAAACGCTCAGCATTTACAATACCTAAACTAGTCCCTAAGAACTTCATCAACAACGCGCAATCAACACTCTTTACCCAAAAATCATCAAGGTAACTTTGGTTTGCATCAATATTTTTGAAGGCTTCCGTTGTAAAATAAGCAATAACAAGATTATAGACTTCGGTAATACCCAACACCAAAACAGCTTTAGAAATGGTATCTATTTTTCCTGGATAGCTAAAAAATGGGCTGTTAGCCAACTTTAATACTGTTCCTGAAAGGGCTGGGTCAAGCAGAATTACCTCTGAAATATCATCAATGGTAGATGATTCCTCATCAATCAATTCTCTAATTCTGATAAAAGAATCTGATAAAACAAAAATTTCACTGGCTTGCTCTACATAATCATCCGCGGTCATCTTGTTACCTTTAATACTGCAGTCTAGAAATTCGACATCTTAAGTCACCGAATAAATACATTCGATCTTTGGCTAAATATAGCTATATACAAAGCGTTATTTTCAAGTTCAAGTTACTAATAGTCAATACTTATTTGATATGAGCTAAATTTCCTCATATTGATTACGCCTTTATCAAAAATTAAATATTGCCCTTTAATTCCCAATAACACCCCAGAAACGGTTTCTGTTTTATCAAAATTAAAAGAGCTGATTTTGGTTAAGTATTCACTTACTGGGTAGTGAATTTCTTGCACGTTTTCATTTAGCTCTTGAACTGCGTCACTGCCAAATTTGAGCCTAAGTTGCGATAATCGCAAACTAATCTCAGGGATTAACTCTTCGGCTCTTGCTTTAAGATCTATAGGCTCTGGTTCACCTTTCAACATAGCGCGCCAATTGGTTTTATCACTAATAAATTCGGCTAATGCAGTTTCGACTAAGCCTGACTGTAAGCGAGTACTCACCTTGAATATAGGAAGAGCTTGACAAGCACCTTGATCAATCCAGCGAGTCGGTAATTGAGTATGTCGAGTTATGCCAACCTTCAACCCTGAGCTATTGGCTAAATAAACATAATGATCAACCATACAATTTTTTTCACCCCACTCTGGCTCACGACACGTGCCTAAATGAAAGTGACAGGTTTCCGGCTTCATAATACATAAGTCACATTGAGCAAGCTTAGCCATGCATGGGTAACAATAACCTTGGGAGTAACTTTTCTTAATGTTTTTTCCGCAGTGTTTACAGGCTATAGTGCCCGAAAAGTGTAAACTTATTTGTTTTCCTATTAAAGGATTTAGCTCGATACTCTGTTTAGTGCCATCACCATTGAGGCTAACTAATGGTAATTGGTATTGTACTAAATTATTACTATCAAGTTGTGCAGTAAGTTTTTCTACTGCACCGACGTCACTAATTGGCATAGTTGCTCTCTATTTTATATTAGGATTTAATTTTTATTTGTTCGTTAAGGATTTTTAAATATATTCTTGTTTTTTACTAGAATTGTACTTTTTTCCGTGTTTGTTTGACGTCTTTACGATTAGCCTTCCCCGTTAAACGTCTTTGCACTGAACCTTTGGTTGGCTTGGTCGCTCGTCGATTTTTTTGGACTACCATTACCGACTTAATGAAATCTTTTAATCGCTTTAACGCATCTTCTTTATTCATTTCCTGTGTTCTAAAGCTCTGCGCTTTAATAATAACAACACCATCTTTAGTCACTCGACTATCTTTAGAGGCAAGTAATCGCTCCTTATACGTTGTAGGTAAAGAGGATCGTTTAATATCAAATCTTAAATGGATAGCGGTAGCCACCTTATTGACACGTTGGCCGCCATTACCCATCGCTCGTATAGCACTAAGTTCGATTTCCCAATCAGCTAAGCTGACATTGTTTGATATCTCAAGCACTTTTATTTACCATTTAGATACCTTCAATGTAGATACTAGTAATTATCACGTTATATGACAGAAAAAAACAAGACGAACACCTGGTGGGTTTACTTTTTACGCTGTAACGATAATAGCTTATACGCAGGCGTTACCACAGATATCCTTCGTCGAATTGACGAACATAATAACAGTAAACTTGGTGCAAAATATACCCGAGCAAGACGGCCCGTGAGCTTGGCCTATCTCGAAGAGGCTAGTAATAAAAGCACCGCATGTCAAAGAGAGTACCAAATTCGCCATCTCACTAAAGTCAAAAAAGAACGGTTAGTAAGCAAATATAGCCAAACCAAGCAGGTCTGATCAGCTAGGTATATGCACTTTATTTCGATTTAACACTAAAGTACTGTTAGAATGCTGCGATCGAATGTCGTTTACTCACAAAATGAAGTTGCAAAGATGTCCATAAAAGAAATGTTTATTGAGAATTATTGCCCGATTAGTGCTGATAGAATCAGCTTCACACGCCAGCAAGGTAGCGATTTTGCTAAACAAGTAGCAGATGACTTTAATCCACTACATAATATTGATGCTAAACGTTTTTGCGTACCTGGAGATTTACTTTTTTCAATAGTAATCGCCAAGTCAGGACTACATAAAAACATGACCTTCGATTTTTCAGGCATGGTTAGCGATGATGTTTACCTCACTTTTCCTCAGAACATTGATGATAGTTTTGATATAAAGGATGATAAAGATAAAACCTGTCTAAGTGTTCATGTTAGTGGCGAAAACACACATGATCCTGTACTAATTAATGCGCTGACAAAAGCCTATGTCGATTTTTCTGGACATACTTTTCCTGATATTTTAGTGAAATTAATGGCTGACAATAGTGTCATGATTAATCCTGCTCGTCCTATGGTAATGTATCAATCAATGTCTATTGATTTACATACACTAACGGCTGAAACGGTCACACTAAAATTAGCTAAAACGAGCTTGTCAATAGAAGGAAAGCGCGGCGATGCGTGGCTTGAATTTGATTTATTATCAGGTGACAAAGTTATCGGCCACGGTAAGAAACATATGCTGTTGAGCGGTTTACGTACCTATGAACAAGAGACGATTGACGCTATGGTAAATCAATATCACGAAAGTAAAAAAAATTATCAAGCGTAAAGTGATTTACTGAATATACTTTTGTTCAAATGCGTCCCGCTGTTGTAATTTGTCTTCACTACAATAGGCAAAAACGTTAATGCTTTTAGGACGCTGGCACTTAATAGGTTGTTGATAAAACTGCAACCAAGCCAGCTTTTTATCTCCTTGATACTTTGATTTAATCACAATTGCACTATCTTGATTAAGCGTTACCCTCTTCTTCGGTGACTTGAGTTTTACTTTATTCAACTTGGCATAATGGATAGTGCTTTTCTGCTTTTTTTTGTTCTTTTTAGCTTTCTTTTTCTTTGTGCCATATTTCGATTTGAACGCAGATAAAGAGCTATTTTCACACTGCCACCACTTATCCCTCGCTTTATCTTCCTTTTCTCGCAAAGATTGCCCTCTTTTTAAAGAGTAGCTTTTACGTTGCATCATTTGAACATTATGTAGTTT
>CAJXRC010000344.1 GCA_913058405.1 uncultured Colwellia sp.
CGTCAGATGTGTATAAGAGACAGACACATGAAGATGCAGGTTTCAGCTGGAATTATAAACGCCTTTAAGCAAGGCTTTGATTGAAGAGAATGGTTGTTCCATTGTCGAAATCAATAACACAGCATAAAGCGTTTCTAAACCAGCCCTACGGGGACGTATGAGTAAAACATGCCCTTCGTTGCCTCTTTCTTTAAGGGAGTAACCCTTAATAAAACAAGGCGCCTTGATCATGAATCTCTCAGGCG
Source organism: uncultured Colwellia sp. (assembly GCA_913058405.1). Lineage (GTDB taxonomy): Bacteria > Pseudomonadota > Gammaproteobacteria > Enterobacterales > Alteromonadaceae > Colwellia. Next base: position 246 of record CAJXRC010000344.1, read on the forward strand.
TCCTAAACACGCATCTTCAAATAGCTTGGGTATAGCAGCGCTAAGTCTGTCACGTTTAATTTGCATGTTGTAGCTTTTCGCTTACAGCTTGCATGCTTAGTCTAATTTGTTAATTTTATCAGTGACTAGCTTGGCTATTTTCTAGGTGCTATCGTTCCTCAACAATATTACAACACATTTAAATTGCCTTTTCTAGCAAGAAAGAATGGAGACAAACAATGGCTTTATTTGATTTACCCGATTTTGACGACCACGAGCAAGTAGTTTACTGCAGTGATAAGGAAAGTGGTCTTAAGGCTATAATAGCGGTACATAGTACCAAGCTTGGTGCAGCGGTTGGTGGCTGTAGAATGTGGGATTATGCTAGCGATGATGAAGCACTGGTAGATGTTTTACGATTGTCTAAAGGTATGACGTATAAAAATGCAATGGCTGGTCTTAGTATGGGCGGTGGCAAATCTGTCATCATTGGCGATGCTAAAAAACTAAAATCTAAAGCATTATTCCACGCCTTTGGTGAGGCGTTAAATAGACTAAATGGACGCTATTTAAGTGCAGAGGATGTCAATATTACTACCGGTGATATTGAGATCGCGAACAGTGTAACTCCTTTCGTAACAGGCACAGAAAACAAAAGTGGTAACCCTGCTCCTTTTACAGCCCTTGGCACCTTTCTCGGTATCAAAGCATCCGTTAAACATAAACTTAATCGTGATGATTTAACCGGTCTCAAAGTTGCGGTACAAGGTCTAGGTAGCGTTGGTTATCAGCTATGTGAACACCTATACAAAGCAGGAGCGGAACTTTTTATCACAGATATCAACCAAGCAGCTCTGGATACGGCTGCTACTCAGTTTAATGCTACGATTGTTGGCTTAGATGAAATATATGACCAAGAAGTAGATATCTATGCCCCATGTGCTCTCGGTGCTTCTATTAATGATGACACGCTTAATCGTTTAAAAGCAGGAATTATTGCAGGTTGTGCTAATAACCAATTAGCCGAACCTCGCCATAATCAAGCGTTATTAGAGCGTGGTATATTATACGCACCCGATTATGTAATTAATGCTGGTGGTATCATCAATATTTCGTTTGAAAATAATTATGACCATGAGAAAGCGACTGAAAAAGTTGGCGAAATTTATCACACTTTGTTAGATATTTACGCTAAAGCTGATGCTCAGGCAAGACCTACAGGTATTATCGCTGATGAAATGGCACGTGAAATTATTAAAAATGGTGGTAAAGCTTAACCTCATTCATAATAATTTAATTACGTGATATAAAAAAACCAGCAATAAGCTGGTTTTTTATTAACTCTTTTAGCTGAAAACTAATCACCTAATCAACTAATTGATACTGCTCACGCAAAATTGTAATAATTTCGGCTTTAGGATTATCAGATAAGACAATTTTTTCACCGGTAATTTTCTCAGCAATATCAGTATAAGTTTTTGAAACATCCATAAGTACTGATAATGGAAGTTCATTATCACGTGCTAATGCTTCACGCTCGTCCATACGATCTTTATTTAACAAGATATCTGGATCTGGAAAGTGTGCTAACAATAATTGACGGAATCCCTCTTTTGAATTCTCAACAACCTTGCCTGCTCGATATTCTTCGCCATCCCAAATACGTGACGAATCTGGCGTACCTACCTCATCCATATAAATCAGCTTATCATCACCATTAACATCTTTGACGTAGCCAAATTCAAACTTAGTATCAACAAACACTTGATCTATTTTTGATAAAGCGGCTGAAATAACATCGAACCCTTCAGTAAGTAGTTTTTCATATAGTGCAATATCGGCCACTGATTTAAAGTTAAACGCCTCAAAATTGTCTTCTATATTTTTACGTGTAATATTAACATCATCAACAGCTGGAACACCGGGAATACCTTCTAATATACCTTTGGTTGAAGGTGTTTGTAGAAGTGCTGTTAACTTACTGTCCTTTGCTAATCCTTCAGGTAATTCAATGCCACAAAAGTCTCTTTCACCCTTTGTATAAGAACGCCACATTGATCCGGTAATATATTGACGACAAATCGCTTCAATCATTACTGGCTTAGCTTTTTGAACAATCCATACAAAGGGATGTGGGATATCTAAAATATGACTATCAGCAAGTCCTTGCTCTTTAAATAACTTAAACCAATGGTTTGATATCGCATTTAATGCAGCACCTTTACCAGGAACTCCTCGCATATCATTTTCACCAGACCAAATGCAATCAAAAGCAGAGATTCGGTCACTTATTACCATTATAGCTAACGAAGTATCACTAGGAACATCATAGCCCTTTTGTTCGATAAGGCGTTTGCTATCTGCTTCAGTTAACCAATAAACAGAACGTACTTTACCACTATGTACAGGCGAATCTGTACGGATAGGAAGATCGTTATTAACGGCTAAAACTTTATCAGCTAGGTTCATAATTAATTCTCTTGATTATTTATTTTGGTTAAAGATCAAATATTTTCAGCACGTATTAAATTACTGTTTAACTAACGTTACTACCGTTGCGTATTACTGCCAACGAGGAGTAATAACGTTAGTTAAACACTATTTTTTACAAAATAAAAAGGACGCTATAAAGCGTCCTTTCTTTAAGCCTAGCTAATTTAGCTAAGCTTACATTACTTTACTTAAGCAGCTAAAGAAGCTTGCGCTTTTTCAACTAAGAAAGTGAATGCTGCTTTATCGTATACTGCGATGTCAGCTAGGATCTTACGATCAATTTCAATAGAAGCCTTTTTAAGACCATTAATGAATTTGCTGTAAGATAAACCATTTTGACGAGCTGCTGCGTTAATACGAGCGATCCAAAGCTGACGGAATTGACGTTTACGTTGACGACGATCGCGGTAAGCGTATTGACCTGCTTTAGTTACTGCTTGGAAAGCAACACGATAAACACGACTACGTGCACCGTAATAACCTTTAGCTTGCTTTAGAACCTTTTTGTGACGTGCACGAGCTTGTACACCACGTTTTACTCTAGCCATTTTCTATATCTCCTAATTAACCGTGACGTAAAAGTTTTTTAACTGACTTAATGTCAGATGCGGCGATCATGCATTTAGCACGAAGATGACGCTTAACTTTAGTACGACGCTTAGTCAAGATATGACGAAGGCCAGCTTGTTTGAACTTGTAGCCAGAGGCTGTTTTTTTAAAGCGCTTTGCAGCACCTTTATTGGTTTTCATTTTAGGCATGTGAATAATTCTCAAATTTATACCTTTCTAATAAAAGAAGCGGTATATGCCAAATATTAAGTAGCGAGGGCGAAAATAATTAAGTTAACTTATTACTAAATTAACTCAGGTATTTTACTTGCAAGCCTTTACTACCAGCGTAAAGATAAAGTTGGTGAATAGGACATTCGAAAACATCCTATTACTTGTCAAACCAAGGATTATCTATTTTTAGGGGCTAAAACCATCACCATTTGACGTCCTTCCGCACGACGCGGGAAGAACTCAAGTACGGTTAACTCTTCTAAATCGTTTTTAACACGCGTTAAAAGTTGTAAACCTAACTCTTGGTGGGCCATTTCACGGCCACGGAAACGTAATGTTACCTTGACCTTGTCGCCGCCTTCTAAAAAGCGTTTCAGGTTACGTAATTTCACCTGATAATCGCCTTCATCTGTACCAGGACGGAATTTAATTTCCTTAACCTGTATTTGTTCTGTCTCTTATACACATCTCCGAGCCCACGAGACCGTACTAGATCTCGT
>CAJXRC010000345.1 GCA_913058405.1 uncultured Colwellia sp.
GTCGGCAGCGTCAGATGTGTATAAGAGACAGGATCTATATAAATCACTCGAATGGTTTGAGAAAGGTGCTTTACAAGCTTATGAACCTGCAATTTTGAAATATGCGATTGTTTGTCAGCAAGTTAATAGTTGTAATATTGCAGAATTTTACCAAAAGCTTGTTCAAACAGGTGTGAATATTGAGTTTACCAAGCAAGCAGATGTTAGAGCGACAACAAAAGCGTTCGAACAAGCATTAGAAGAGTCTAAAGTTAAAACCTAGTGCAATAACCTCGAGTAGAAATAATAAAAAAGGCTTAAAATTTGTTTTAAGCCTTTTTTATGTCAAAAATTAACCGTGTATCAAGGACCTTATTTTTCGAACACTCGGCTAAAGGGAGGCAGTGAATCGAGTAGTTGTTTACCATAACGCTTTGTCACTACACGTTTATCCAATAAGGTAATAACCCCTTCATCCATTTCATTTCGTAGCAACCGACCACACGCTTGAACTAACTTTTTAGAGGTGTCCGGTACCGATAATGTCATGAAAGGATTGCCACCTTTCGCAGTAACATATTCGGCCTGTGCTTGTTCAACAGGAGAGGTAGGCACTGAAAAGGGGAGTTTTGTAATAATTAAGTTATTAAGGTAATCTCCCGGCAAATCAAGTCCCTCTGAAAAGCTTTGCGTTCCAAAAATTATACTTTCCTCTTTATTGTCACAACGCTTTTTATGTTGGGCTATTATCTGTTGGCGTGATAATTCGCCCTGAACCATGATATCGAGTTTATGCTCATCTCTTAATGTCTGGGCAACTTTATTCATTTGCCAATAAGAAGAGAAGAGCACTAAACTTGCACTTCCTTGTTTAAGATACTTTGGTAATTTAGTAATTACTTCCTCAGTAAAGTCAGGAGCACTAGCCTCATTATCCATATTTGCTATGACAAGTTGTGAATTATTTTGATAATCAAACGGCGAGTCTACCTGCTGATATTGACTGCCATCATTATTTTTTAAACCCGCCTGAAAACGAAAGTGATCAAAGGAGTTTAATGCGCGTAATGTTGCAGAGCAAAGTACCGCTCCTTCACACTGGCTCCACAACATATTTTCTAAGGTGAAACCAACTTCTATCGGCGATGCACTTAATAAATAATCTTGACGCTTGTTAGTGACCTTTTCTAACCATCGCGCCATTGGAGCACCTTTTTCACTATCTAATTTGGCATACATAAACCAAAGCGCTTGTAAGTTTTCTAAACGTTGAAGCATAAAACCAGCTTCAGCAAGTAATGGCTCAGCGACATACATTTGGGTATCGCCATCTTTTACTGCTTCAATGAGTCCGTTATAGAGTTTATTTAAGTGTGACACTGATTTTTTACTTAGGCTTTGTAAATCTTCAGCCCAATTTTTTAATGTTTGAGGAATAATACCATTTTCAAATCGATAGATTTGATCATCATTTTTTGAGTTATTAGAAAACTTATTACTTTGAGAAGATGAATCACTATCCAAAAAATAAACGGGGGCATTGGCTTCAATAAAATCATGAACTTTTTGCATTTCTACTAATAAATCTTGGCAATCATCACCTAGCTTTAATGCAGGGGAAATAGCATTTTTTGATTTAATAAGCTTCGCCATTCTATCGCCGATATCTCTGAGCTTAGTTAGCCATTCAATTGAGCCTTTCAAGGTGATACTTGCACTTGAAAAGTCTCGAGTTACTTTGGGTAGATGGTGTGCTTCATCGATAATATAAAAAGTGTCTTCAGGTGGAGAGAGTATTTTTCCGCCACCAAGCTCTAAATCGGCTAATAGCAAACTATGATTTACTACTAATACATGGGCTTGATCCATAGTTTCACGTGCTTTGTGAAAAGGGCAGTGTGTGTGCTCAGATAAATTCTTTAAACAGCTATGTTTATCACTTTGGACTTGATGCCAGATATGATTGGGTAAATGCGACTCCCAAGAATCTATGTCGCCTAACCAGCTCCCATCCAATAAGGCTTTATGCATCTTATTAAGGGTTCGAATATCCTTAGCATCAGGTTTTTCAGCAAAGGTGAATCCTGCTTGTGCAGGTACATTATCCGAGCCTGTTGTAACAGCTTGCGTTAACTTTTGACGACACACATAACGTTGCCTACCTTTTGCTAGAGTAAAGTCAAAATTAAGGCCAGCATATTTTTTCAGGAAAGGTAGATCTTTATCAACCAACTGTTCTTGTAGTGCGACAGTCGCCGTTGAAATACAGACTTTTTTATCTCGAGAAAGTGCAAGAGGAATAGCACCAAGACAATACGCAAGTGATTTACCTGTTCCGGTACCCGCTTCAATAGTGATTATTTTTCTGTCTTTGCTGTATTCACCCGCTAACGTTTTTGCAATTTCAGCAATCAAAAATGTTTGCTGCTTACGGGGATTGAAATGCGTTAAACTCTCGCCTATGGCCTTATATGCCTGACGTATTACTTGTTTTAACTTATCAGATAACATTGTTGCTAGTTTCCATAAAACAGGAGATCGGTTACACTGCTGTATATATTAACAGGTTTGGTCGTGTCGCACGAAAAATTTAACCATAAAATGACAAATATTAAAACAGCAGGTATACAGAATGGTTTTTTATTAACTCGTCAAGTGCAAGATAAACGCACAGGTCTAGAAATTACCTTATGGTTAAAGACTGAATCAGGCGCTGCTAAGCTAGAAATAACCAATGAGTTAGCGGTATTCTTTGTCGAATTATCGCAACTTGAAACTGCTAAATCTATTTTAGTAGATCAACGCATATCAGTTGAAAAACATCAAATACTCTCGTTAAAAACCTTCACTCACCGTGATGTTGCTGCCTTGTATTTTTCGAGTATGCGAAGCTTCTATCGTGCTAGAGACGCGTTAAAATCTCAAAATATAAAATGTTATGAAGATGATATTCGACCAGATGATCGTTTCTTGATGGAGCGCCATATAACTGCAGACATTGATTATCTGGGTAATCATCAGTTGTGTGGTGATTATCAGCTTACCCAACAAGCTAGATGTAAAGGTGCAGCAGTAAAGCAACACTATAGTTTAACCATGCTCTCTATCGATATAGAGTGTTCTATGCAAGGTGAATTGTACTCTATTGGTTTGTATGCAAATAATGATAAAAATGAATTTAAACGTGTATTAATGATTGGTGAGCCTCAGCTAGATGCTGACAACTATATTCAATGGCAAGCCGATGAAAAACAGTTGTTAACGCAATTTATCAAAGAAGTTAAGCTGTTCGATGCTGATATATTCATTGGCTGGAATGTTATTAACTTTGATTTTATGCTTTTACAAAAGCGATGCGACCTTCATGGTATTTCCTTTTCAATAGGCCGTGATGGTACATGTCCTTTCTGGCGGAAAAACGTCAACAATACCGACCAGAACTTTATTGAAATAGCGGGGCGTGTTGTCCTTGATGGTATAGATTTATTAAAAACAGCGACCTATAACTTTTCTAGCTTTTCACTCGATAATGTCTCCCATACTTTACTTGGTTTAGGAAAAAAAGTGGCTGATGTTGAAAACCGTGTTCAGGAAATAACGGATAATTTTATTCATAACAAACCTGCATTAGCGGCATATAACCTTGAAGATTGCCGTTTAGTATGGCTTATTTTTGAAAAAACTCGGTTACTTGATTTTGCTAAACTAAGAGCGCAACTTACTGGTTTATCGATTGATAGAGTCGGTGGATCAGTGGCGGCTTTTACTAACCTATATTTGCCCAAATTACACCGGAGCGGTTATATTGCTCCGAACATGGGTGATGGTGAATCTGGCTTAGTGTCTCCTGGTGGTTATGTCATGGACTCTAAACCCGGTTTATATAAAAATGTCTTGGTGCTAGATTTTAAGTCATTGTATCCAAGCATAATACGCACTTTTAAAATTGACCCGATGGGACCTGTCTCTTATACACATCTCCGAGCCCACGAGACCGTACTAGATCTCGT
>CAJXRC010000346.1 GCA_913058405.1 uncultured Colwellia sp.
GTCTCGTGGGCTCGGAGATGTGTATAAGAGACAGTAATTTACGTGCTTCAAAGCGAACTTTCGCTTTTTCAGCTTTTAAATCTAACTGCTGCTGCTGACGTATTTCTGCTTTGGCAATACGGTAATAGTGCACTAATGGAATTTGACTTGGGCAGACATAAGCGCAAGCACCACAATCGATACAATCACGTAAATTAAGTTTTTCTAATTGTGAGTAATCTTTGGCCTTCGCACTCCATTGAAGTTCTTGTGGAAGTAACTGGCTAGGACATACATCGCTACATTGGCCACAACGAATACACTCTACTTCCTTGCTTTCTTTTTCAAAGGCACTCGGCATTTCTATTTTACTAGGTACTAGAATGCAGTTACTGGTTTTAACGATAGGGACTATGTCACTAGAAACACTAAAGCCCATCATAGGGCCACCCATGATCACTGGTTGTTTTTCATTTTCAATAGCTTGCACGCTGCATTGTTCAAGCAAAAAATTGACAGGGGTACCAAGTAATGCCCAGACATTTTGTGGTTTGTTTAATGCCTGTCCTGTTACCGTTACAACACGACGTATCAGAGGCGTGTCATGCCTAACCGCTTCATTGATAGCAAAACAAGTCGCAACGTTTTGCATCACAATACCATCATGAATAGGCAGTCGACCTGATTTGACTTCTTGACCTGTTAAAATTTGAACTAGCTGCTTCTCACCACCTGTAGGGTACTTAGTAGGTACAATACAAACTTTTATTTTATCAATCGTCGCGGTGGCTTGCTGTAATGCCTTAATCGCTTTAGGTTTATTGTCTTCTATGGCGACTAAGATGAGAGTCGGCGTTAACAACTTATCAAGAATCTTTATGCCATCGACAATAGCATTGCTTTGTTCCATCATTAACAAATCATCAGCAGTGATGTAAGGCTCACATTCTGCACCGTTTATGATAAGAAATTTAATGTCGAGTTTACTGTTTGCCTTGATATGAGTTGGGAATCCGGCACCACCCATGCCAGCAATACCAGCATCAGCAATCTTTTCAATTATTTCATGGTGAGTGAGTGACTCTAAATCAGAACACACTTCTCTCTTTCGCCAAGTGTCTTCGCCATCGACATCAAGGAAAATACACAACTGACTCAAGCCCGAAGGGTGAGCAATGACAGACATTTTGATAGCACTGATAACACCACTGGTAGGTGCATGAATTGGCACTACCATTGGGTTTGTACTTAACGTTAGGGGTTGCCCTTTTAATACGCGATCACCAATGCTAACAAGTAAATCACCTTCTCGGCCGATATGTTGTTGCAGCGGAATAATTAACTGTTTTGGTAAAGCAAGCTGTTTGATGGGCTTGTTTTTTGTTAGAAATTTTTGTTCAGGGGGATGAATGCCGCCATGAAAATCCCAAAAGTGTCTACGCGTGATACGTTCTATTACTGATTCCACCATCTTCTCCTAATCCAGTTGCTTTACTGGAATACTGGTTAAATCCCATTGCCAATTATGAATAGTATCTGGCAATTCACGCATTTCGATACAATCTACTGGACAGGGAGCAACACAAAGGTCACAACCCGTGCACTCATCAATGATAATAGTATGCATTTGTTTTGCAGCGCCGATAATGGCATCAACAGGACAAGCCTGTATACACTTGGTGCAACCGATACAATCTTCTTCAATAACAAAAGCAACTTTTGGACGATTACTTTTTGGAGCATCGTCTTTGGCATGGCTATCATCAAGAGGTTGTACTTCTACACCCATTAAGTCAGCAATTTTTTTGATAGTATCTTCGCCACCAGGAGCGCATTTATTAATGGCTTCGCCATCGGCAACTGCTTGCGCGTAAGGTTTACAACCTGGGTAACCACATTGACCGCATTGAGTTTGAGGAAGTAGTGCATCAAGCTGATCAACAATAGGGTCTGCATCGACTTTAAAGCGGACAGAAGCAAAACCGAGTAGTGCACCAAAAATGGCAGCAATACCGCCTAAAACAAGGATGGCAATAAGGATGTTCATGTTAAATTTTCACCAGACCGGTAAAACCAAGGAAAGCTAATGACATTAAACCAGCTGTTATCATCGCAATCGCAGTACCTTTAAAGGGGGCCGGTACATCAGCATTTGCTAATTTTTCACGCATGGCAGAAAACATAATCAGAACTAAGGAGAAACCTAGTGCAGCACCAAAACCATAAATAATGGATTCAAAAAAACCATGCTGTAATCTTAAGTTGAGTAAAGCTACACCAAGTACCGCACAGTTTGTGGTAATTAAAGGTAAGAAAATACCTAACAAACGATAAAGGCTGGCACTGGTTTTATGAACAACCATTTCAGTAAATTGCACAACAACGGCAATCACCAAAATAAAACTCATGGTGGTCAGATATTCGAGGTTTAGCGGCACAAGTAGGTATGTGGTCACTAAATAACTTAGCAGAGAAGCCAAAGTCATTACGAATACAGTGGCGAATGACATGCCTATAGCTGTTTCCGTACGTGAGGAAACACCCATGAAAGGGCATAGGCCAAGAAATTGTACTAAAACAAAGTTGTTTACAAGCACAGTGCCGACGAGTAGTAACAGGTAATCAGTCATTTACTTTAAAGGTCATTAGGTTATTGATGATAATAATGCCGCTATTATCCGTGTTTTTAGTTTATTTAACAACACACCTGAAGTAAGGGTATTATGCTTTTATTGATTTTCTTTGCTTTGAAATAACAAATGTTACTTCTACAAAAAAGCCGAATGGTTATGATACATTCGGCTTCATACATTGAAAAAGGTCAAGCTTGGTTATAATTTTGCAGGTTTACCTACATAATAACCCTGACAACCATCGATAAATAGTTTTTCTAATGTGTGTTTTTCTTCTTGGCTTTCTACGCTCTCAGCAAGCACGCTAATGCCGAGTCTATGGGCTAAATCAACCATCAATCGTAAGAAATATTGGTTGTTTTTATCATCATCAATATCACGTGTATAAGAGCTGTCCATTTTGATGTAATCAGGCGTTAAATCTCTGAAGAACTTAAATGAGGTTAAGCCAACGCCAAATCGCTCAACAGTTACTCTTGAGCCAACACGATGAAGCATATCAACCAAACGCTTAGCTGTTTTAATATTTTGTTGGAGGCCCAACTCTGATATTTCAAAGACTAATCGAGAGGCTGCACTTGGTTCGCGCAGTAATTTACGCTCTAACCAGATCATAAAGTGTTGATTGTTGATACTTCGAGGACTGAGATTAATACCATAGCTACTATCAAGCATGTTTTTACTGGTAATTTCTTTTATTGCGGTATCAATGATAAGTCGATCTACGTCAGTTATTTTGTCTAGTTTTTCGGCCATAGCAATAAACGTAGAGGTAGGTAACATGTCATCATTAGCGTTAAGGAAACGGGCTAATACTTCTCCGTAAACACGGCTATTACGACCAATTGGTTGGATTGGTTGTAATAATAAATTAATTCGTCCACTCGCTAATACACTATCTATTTCTTGTCGCCAGTTCTGATTTCCAAAGTTTGCGCTTGCATCGGTTAAAATATCAATGTCTTTTTGTGAATACCATGAGTTCACTTTTTGTGTTTGGGCAACACTTACGCCAGTATCAGCTAACGCCAATAATTCACCCAAAGGTTTTGACTGATCAAAATAAACTAAACCACTATAAGCTACAGAATCTAATTCATTAACTTGTTGATAGTCATTAAACTTAAGCATTAACTCGTTAGCGTAATCTTCAGCTGCCTTGAGTGTCATATTAGGTAATATTGTCGCAAAGTCGGAACTGTTTAAGCGAAATATTTTTCCAGTAGGCCTTGAGAATAAAGCTGATTTTATTATCTCTGCTACTTTTACAATGTAATTATCACCTGAACTGTAACCTGTCTCTTATACACATCTGACGCTGCCGACGAAGAGGATAGTGTAGAT
>CAJXRC010000347.1 GCA_913058405.1 uncultured Colwellia sp.
GAGATCTAGTACGGTCTCGTGGGCTCGGAGATGTGTATAAGAGACAGCTTCTTTGATATCTCTATCGCTGTCTCTACGCCACGTGGTTTAGTAACACCAGTATTACGCGACTCTGATCAATTAAGCATGGCTGGCATTGAAAATGGTATCCGTGACTTAGCTATTAAAGGTCGTGACGGTAAATTGTCAATGGCTGATATGACAGGTGGTAACTTTACTATCACTAACGGTGGTGTATTTGGTTCACTATTATCAACGCCAATTCTTAACTTACCTCAAGCAGCGATTTTAGGCATGCATAAAATACAAGACCGCCCTATGGCAGTTGACGGTAAAGTAGAAATTTTACCTATGATGTATTTAGCATTATCTTATGATCACCGCCTAATTGACGGTAAAGAATCTGTTGGTTTCTTAGTAACAATCAAAGAATTGTTAGAAGATCCAACACGTCTTCTTTTAGACGTATAACTCGTACAAAAAAATATAGTTAGTAGACTATAGTATTAGCTCTTTTGGCTACCGTCACTAGAGCTTTTGTACTATAATCCCTAAACTTTCACAGGCTGTGACTTATTTTTACCTTTTAACAATGAAGGTAGAAGTAAAAAACAGTCTTCATTTACAGATAAATGGATAAAACACCATGAATTTGCATGAATACCAAGCGAAACAATTATTCGCTGAATACGGTTTACCAGTTTCTGAAGGTTTCGCTTGCGATACACCTCAAGAAGCTGCCGAAGCAGCTGACAAAATCGGCGGCGATATGTGGGTTGTTAAGACTCAAGTACACGCAGGCGGACGTGGTAAGGCTGGCGGTGTTAAGCTAGTTAAATCAAAAGAAGAAATCAAAGAGTTTGCTCAACACTGGTTAGGTAAGAACTTAGTTACTTATCAAACAGATGCAAACGGTCAGCCAGTAGCTAAAATTTTAGTTGAAAGCTGTACAGATATCGCCAACGAATTATATCTTGGTGCTGTTGTTGATAGAGCTTCTCAAAGAATCGTTTTCATGGCATCTACCGAAGGCGGTGTTGACATAGAAAAGATTGCTGAAGAGACTCCTGAATTAATTCACCAAGCTGAGATTGATCCATTAGTTGGCGCTCAACCTTACCAAGCACGTGAATTAGGTTTTAAACTTGATTTAAACCCTACGCAAATGAAGCAATTTGTTAAGATCTTTATGGGTCTAGCTAAAATGTTTGAAGATTGCGATTTCGCTTTACTAGAAATCAACCCATTAGTTATTACTGATGAAGGTAATCTTCACTGTTTAGACGGCAAAATTGGTATCGATGGTAATGCTATTTACCGTCAACCTAAAATGCGCGCTTTCCATGATCCATCTCAAGAAGATGAACGTGAAGCACATGCAGCACAATGGGAGCTAAACTATGTAGCTCTTGATGGTACTGTAGGTTGTATGGTTAACGGTGCAGGCCTAGCAATGGGTACTATGGATATCGTTAATTTACACGGCGGCAAGCCAGCTAACTTCCTAGATGTTGGCGGCGGCGCAAACAAAGAACGTGTTTCTGAAGCATTCAAAATCATCCTTTCTGACGATAACGTTAAAGCTGTTTTAGTTAACATCTTTGGTGGCATCGTTCGTTGTGACATGATTGCTGAAGGTATTATTGGCGCTGTTAAAGAAGTAGGCGTTAAAGTACCAGTTGTTGTACGTTTAGAAGGTACTAATGCTGAATTAGGTCGTGAAGTTCTTAAAAACTCTGGCTTAGACATCATTGCTGCTGAATCACTAACTGATGCAGCAACTAAAGTTGTAGCAGCTGCGGAGGGCAAATAATGTCTGTATTAATTAATAAAGATACTAAAGTTATCTGTCAAGGTTTCACTGGTGGTCAAGGTACTTTCCATTCAGAACAAGCTATTGATTACGGTACACAAATGGTTGGTGGCGTAAGCCCAGGTAAAGGCGGTCAAACGCATTTAGGCCTTCCTGTATTTAACACAGTACGTGATGCTGTAGAAGCAACTGGCGCAACAGCAACAGTTATCTACGTTCCAGCTCCATTCTGTAAAGATGCTATTTTAGAAGCTATCGATGCTGGCATCGAGCTTATCGTAACTATTACTGAAGGTATTCCAACTTTAGATATGGTTGACGTTAAAGCTAAGCTTACTCAAACTGGCGTTCGTATGATCGGTCCTAACTGTCCAGGTGTTATTACTCCTGGCGAAACTAAGATTGGTATCATGCCTGGTCACATCCATTTACCAGGTAAAGTTGGTATTGTTTCACGTTCTGGTACGCTTACGTACGAAGCCGTTAAACAAACTACTGATGCTGGTTTTGGCCAATCTACTTGTGTAGGTATTGGTGGTGATCCTATCCCTGGTACTAACTTCATCGACGTATTGGAAATGTTCCAAAACGATCCACAAACTGAAGCAATCGTAATGATTGGTGAAATTGGCGGAACTGCTGAAGAAGAAGCTGCGGAATACATCAAAGCTAACGTTACTAAACCTGTAGTATCTTACATTGCTGGTGTTACTGCACCAGAAGGTAAGCGTATGGGTCACGCTGGCGCGATTATCGCCGGTGGTAAAGGTACAGCTGATGAGAAATTTGCAGCATTAGAAGCGGCTGGTGTTAAAACTGTTCGTTCTTTAGCTGACATCGGTGTAGCACTTAAAGAGAAAACAGGTTGGTAATCAGCTTTTGATTGCAAACTGTTATTCTTAATAAAAACCCGCTATCTAGCGGGTTTTTTTATTTAAAATGTCTAGATTTAAGCTGCTTGCAAACACCATCAAATCCGGGGAATAACGAGCCCCAAGTAAGACCCATAAGATGTAAATCACGCATTGCTTTATCTGCTTCGGATACATCAATAGTAATTCTTTGGAGAAAATCACCTTTTTGGTTTTCTTTATTTTGAATAATACTTTCTATATCATTTATATTGCTATACATAGTAATTGCCTGTTGTGGCAGCACTCGAGGGTTATTAAATCCGGGAAGTTCAAGAGTATTTACCATTATGTTGGGAGCTCTAACATTTGCATTTTTTCCTGCTATGTTTGACCACTTTTTATCATTAAATGTATAAATATTTATTTTGCTACCTTTTGTTAATTCACTTTTATTCTCAAAAGCAAAAAAAGCAGCTACATATGGGCTTTTAGTCCAGTCTAATAAAGGTGTTGGGTAACCATGATGTTGAGCTAAATTTAGTAATGCTCCCAATGAGTTGTCATCATTAATATTATATGGGTGACTGGAAACGGAGTTTATATGATGTTCAAATTCTTTCATTTGTTTATCTAAGTAGGAGACTAAGTCAGCGTACCCAGTTCGATGAAATGAAGTTTGAAGAGGCCAACTTTTGGCTTGTCCTCGATATATAAAATCGTCATTTTGAGATGATGCAAAGATTTTAAATTCTTCCCACGTCATATGAGTATGTGGGGCTGTACTAGATTTTTTAGCAGTTTTAAATAATTTTAAATCTTCATTTCTTTCAGGTTTTGATTGGTACTTAAAATTAGTTTTAATTTGAAACTCTTTATCACTGGTCAATTTCCCAGTAAAAGTAGAGCTTTTTGGTAACTCTGTATCTGTTATTTTTAGTAATTCCTTAACTTCTTCTTTGTTTAACTCATTTCCATTTATATGATGAATAGATTGTATATGTATTGTGCCATGAACGTCTTCTGAACTAGTGAGCTCACCTTCAAATATTGACCACAACCAAAATGAATGAACAACATTTTTAACATCTACTGTTTCTAACTCAGATACTCTACCGAGTATTTTATCTTCTTCAACATTAATATTTGCAATAACACGAGTACCAGTATTTGACTTTCCTAGCCACTGTCCCCTAAACTGTCTCTTATACACATCTGACGCTGCC
>CAJXRC010000348.1 GCA_913058405.1 uncultured Colwellia sp.
CGAGATCTAGTACGGTCTCGTGGGCTCGGAGATGTGTATAAGAGACAGGTTTTCTGCTTTATATCAGTTACGATGATTAACTCACTATAATAACAATCACCTACCAAAATTAACGGAAAGGGATTAAAAGGGAATAATTATGAAATTTAAATTTTTAACAGCTACTTTTGCAAGTCTTGCATTAGCTTGTTGTAGTTTAGCTAATGCCGGACTTATTATTGGTGCTGATTCCGTAACCGCGCCTAATTCAAATGGTACTGCTTTGGCAGTCAATATGATCAACCAAAATGGTTTAAGTCAGAACTATACTTCAGGCGTAACTGATTTCGATACATTTCTATCCACAGCTACACATAATAATTCTTGCGGGAGTAACTGTTGGGCAAATGTACCCAGTGTAACTTTCCCTATCAACCTTGATTTTTCTTTAGGTGGTTTATTTGACTTAGAAAGTATAGGAATTTGGAACTATAATAATACAATTGGACTTAATGAATTCGAGTTATTTGCAGCAGACAACTCCAGTTTTTTAGGTGCAACCTCACTTGGTATATTTAACGTAGGTATGGAGTCTAATTTCGCTGCAGCTTCAGGGCAAAGCTTCTCTTTTGCTTCTACCAACGCATCATTTATTAGAATGAAACTTAATTCAAATTACGGTAGTACTTCGCAAGTCGCAATTGGTGAAGTGGTATTCGAGAAAGCTTCATCTACTGATATTCCAGAGCCTTCTACACTAGCAATTTTTGCATTAGGACTGATGGGTTTAGTATCACGTAGATTTAAGAAACAATCTTGATAATTTTATTGTAGTAAATTCCAGAAAACACCAATTATAGTAATTGGTGTTTTTTTGTTTCTAGTCCCTGTAAAAGCTAGACATGTATTGATTTATCGATAGAACTTTACATCACGAAACAACACAAACTCAATAAGAATAGATGGTTACTTTCGTTTATCAAAAATTATAAACAACAACTCTTTGTTTGCTTACTATCCAAAATCTGGGTGTATCACTCCGCTTAATGGTCAAATTTAGCATGCAGTTTATTTGTGAATAACTGAGTATATATTTGCCGCAATAGATTCAAATCACTATGTCCTGTGACTTTTACCACTTCTTCAATGCTATAGCCTTTCTCAAATAACCTAGAAGCGCCCTCTCTTCTTAAATCATGATATTTTGGGTAAAGTCATTTCTATCGCTGTTCTTACACGCTGAAAACCTGCTGTTACAGAGGTAGAGTTATAAGGAAATATTCTGCCATCTGTTTCTGACTGTGTTTTGACAATGATATATGAACCAGCTAATACCGATATGGTCATATAATGGCCCTCTTCCTCCGCATTTTAACTATTATTTTTTACTGAATGTTCTCGATTCCCTAGGTATAATCGCACCATTCTTATTTACTCGAACTGTATAGCGAAAGCTGAAGTCTCCGTTTGCCATTTGGCGTCTATCAATTATTACTGATGCCATGAATATTTTCCTTAGTCGTCCTACTCAAAATGGAATACTTATGGAGCACTCAAACGGAAAATCAATGAAAGTACAGGCGATCTAAGCCGATTTGGAGCTTAACTAAATGACCATAATTACCGACAGCAAACCTAATATTGAAAGGCCTACAGTCAATCACAAGCTTAGTGTTGCCCCCATGCTAGATTGGACCGATAAACATTCTCGTTATTTCTATCGATTAATGACTCAGCACACTGTGCTTTACACTGAGATGGTTACTACCGGTGCCATTTTACGTGGTAAGGGAGATTACTTATCCTATAACTATGCAGAGCACCCATTGGTATTACAACTAGGGGGAAGTGATGTAAAAGCCATGACTGAATGTGCCAAAATTGCTGAACAATATGGCTACGATGAAGTAAATATTAATGTTGGTTGTCCGTCTGATAGAGTTCAAAACGGTCGCTTCGGTGCATGTTTAATGGCTGAACCTTCTGTGGTGGCTGAATGTGTCAATCAGATGCAATCAGCAACTAATATTCCGGTTACCGTGAAATCACGGATCGGTATTGATGATTTAGATTCTTACGAGTTCTTGCATACTTTTATTGAAGAAGTATCAAAAGCTGATTGTAACCATTTCATTATCCATGCGAGAAAAGCCTGGTTGACTGGATTAAGTCCTAAACAGAATCGTGATGTTCCCCCTTTAGACTATGATCGTGTTTATAAAATAAAAAATGATTTTAAAAATTTAGAAATATCCATTAATGGTGGTATTAAAACGTTCTCAGAAGCGAATGAACATCTTCAGCATATTGATGGCGTAATGATTGGACGAGAAATATATAACAGCCCATATATGCTCGCCGATGCAGATAATGAAATATACCAAACAAACACTACAAAGTTATCAAGATCTGAAGTGATTGATTTAATGGTTCCCTATATCGACGAAACAATAGCGAATGGCGGGCGAGCGTGGCATGTACTACGTCATATGCTAGGGCTTTGTAATGGTTTATCAGGAGCTCGTAAGTTCAGACAACACTTGAGTGAGTGTGCAGGTAAAGATGGCGCTAGTGGACAAGTACTACTTGATGCATTTAATAAGGTTACTTTACTTTAATAGCGCTTCTTATCTCAATATTGGGAATGAGTGTCCCGATATTGAGATCCTAAAATATTAGCAATTTACTCTTTCAATTATATATCGGTATTTTTAACCACAAAATGGCCTTTATAACCACCCATCGATTCATAATCAAACATCCTTTATATATTCAAAGAATGACGAAAACTAAATAACGTTATTAATCAGTCTGTTAACAATTAATCGTAACATTGGCACAACCTTTGTAATACTTATTGCAACTTAGTAATAAATACACACATTTCGCATTACTTATTAGCTCTATTTTAAATACGAAAGATACAAGGAAAGACCATGTTAGATTTAAATACTTTATTCATATTAACTATGATTCCAGCTTCAGCATTATTTCTTATTTCAATGGTAGTTGGTGTTCTAGAAAGCTAAGCCCAATTAGCTTTCTAGATCTATTAGGCTTAGATAATTAGAACACGTTACGTTAAAGAACAGTTGTTCACTTCTACCAATTAGCAATTAACTGAATTACGCTGCTTTAGCATTATTACTATTAAATAAAGAACGAGAAGAGCTTGTTGTAAGCACTATAGAATATAGGTCTTATAGTGGTCAGTACTACAATCAGTTGAAATAGTTAGATCATATACAAATCAAAGGGAGTTTCACCTTTTCGTTTACCTCCCACTCAATTCAGCACTCCTATTACACACTCTTTGCCATGAAGAATTAGTGAGCAAACAATTTACCCATGCTTTTGAAGAGCTTTCTATATTCGACTATGAGCGCTATCTGAGTATCTTCCTAGACTCCCATTAGTGCACTTGCAAGAATTACATCAACAACGTCACTTAACATTCAGATAATGATCATGAGAACTATGATCTTTAGAGAGTTCTTGAACGCAAAAAGCCCGTTACTTTTGTAATGCGCTTTGCAGAATTAGACGTTTAGCAATGTCCTACCCTCACATAAAGAGAAAAACACCCACACGATTATTATCTTGCGCGATTGAAATCCCGCCTACAATTACAACCACGCTTACGATTGAAATCCCACTTACAGTAGGCGGGAATTTATTCGCGCTTATTCATCATTGTTTTAAATCCCAGACGGCAAAAAGCCCGTCACTTACGTAACGGGCTTCTCATTATTTATTAGAGAGTGAAGTTTAGCAATGTCCTACACTCACATAAAGAGAAAAACACCCACAAGCTTATTATCTTGCGCGATTGAAATCCCGCCTACAATTACAACCACGCTTACGATTG
>CAJXRC010000349.1 GCA_913058405.1 uncultured Colwellia sp.
AGCGTCAGATGTGTATAAGAGACAGGTCTTATGTTGAGATTAGCACCAAGTAATAACTTGTTGTAACCATCACTTTCAATATTACCCGTCCAGACTTGCACCAATGCATGCTCAAGGTTTATTTTTATAGCGTCAATATCTGCATCTTCGTTGGGGTACTCAAGGGTATAACTATAAACTTTGCTACTGGCATCGTTATTTGAACAACTGACTTTGAAGCTAAATTCATCCACAGGTTTAAAACCAAACTGCTCTAGAATAGGGATAGAGTCACTTAAGGCAATGGTTTTCTCTGTGGTATAAATATTTAAGGTAAGCTCACTTTTACTTTGTGCTGAACGGTAAATTTGAAACTGATGAGCATTATCAGCATGTAAACACTCAATGTTATTTATCGCTCCGATGGCTTGTTTGGGAGAAAAGTGCTCTCGATAGCTTTTTGAAAAAGCATTACTATATTTCTTAAGTAACAAACTGGCTTGTTGGCCTCGCCATAATTTCGAAATCAGTGCAGTTAAATTTTCGTTCCAACTTTGTGTTTTAGTTTCAATGCTAGCTATCAGCGCTGAGATGTCGATATCATGAGTAAAAGATGCACCTTTTTTAACAATAAAATGCCATTGCGCTAGATAATTATCATTTAACATTGAACGACGAGATAAGATTTCACCTTGATAAGCACTTGATAACTCGTCTTCGATTTCATCACGTAAATCAGTACAAAATGCATCTTTAGAAACAAAAACTAATACGGAGACTTGCTCATTAAATTCATTTTCTCTGATAAAAACACCAGAGTTACTTCTCATGTTAAGACTGTGTATGTTCTTTGCTAAAAC
The DNA here is from genome assembly GCA_913058405.1 of uncultured Colwellia sp. Taxonomy (GTDB): domain Bacteria; phylum Pseudomonadota; class Gammaproteobacteria; order Enterobacterales; family Alteromonadaceae; genus Colwellia. The sequence goes on from CAJXRC010000349.1 coordinate 840, forward strand.
AAGTAATTGTTCAGCGCTACTTTCATACAATTCTCTTTTAGGTAAAACCGCAAGAATATGGATAAAATTACGATAATCATGGCTATCCAATTTCAAGTTAAGCTGTTGTAAAACATTCGCTAACTTCGCATTCAAAAAAGGAATTTTATTAGGATGAAGGTTATTAGCAACTTGGGTAAACAGGCCTGTGAATTGATGAATAGCAATCAGCTCTCCTTGCTTGGTAAACTCTTTAATACTAACTAAATCAAGGTAATCACGTCGATGTATGGTTGATTTTACCGTTGATTTACTCACCACCAGTGTATTGTTCGCAGCAATAAATTGACTAAATTCAGCGGGTGAAAGAGTTAAGGTTTCATTAACTATAGACACATCATCATGGAAAAGGCCTAAGCAGTCTTGAGCAATTGTAGATCTACCTTCTGTATTTATTGCATGGATGTTATAACCAAGAAACACAAAGTTGCTCTGACAAAGCCAAGATAGAAAGGCTTCGACATCATTATTACAAGTTAAAGAGCCAGTTGATTCATGATTGATACTTTTACTTTTAGCCATCATTAAAGGCCAATCAGTAGTTACTCGGGAAATATCTGTTAATAGGCATTGTATCTTTTCAACTAATTCGCCTATTACCATTGGCTCTAACTGATTGGCCAGTTCAATATATAAAATAGACTCATCGACAGAAGTACCCGAAGAGCTCGTTGAATCGTCAGCATAAACTCGCAACCTATTAATAACGGGGTGTAAAACCAAATTAATTTTATGACCTTGAGCTATTAAGAGCGCTGAAATTGAATCAACAATAAAAGCTTTATCATCAGTAATAATGTGTATTACTGATCCCTCAACACCATCAACTTGTTGCGAGCTATTTTCGACCACAACTTTATTTTCGTTTGTGCTACGAAGAGTAAAGGATTGCCACAGTAGCAAAGATATTTGATAACGATGTAACGTTGATAGCGTTTGTAAATCAACACTGAGCAAGTTGTTGAACATTTGCAGAGAAAATCGTTCAAAAGCAATAACATCTGCTTCATGGTAGCTTTCTTTTATAAAACGACATAATTCTAAATCAGTAGTGACAGTCACAATAAATTGCCTTAATTGTTATAATAAGAGCCATTCTCATCAAGGAGAAGGTGCTACACCAAGTGGTGTTAGTAAAAGCGTAGCTATTGCCGCTTTTACAGGCAAATTCATTTTTTTGTCGAAGGTATAACCAAACGTTGTAGCAGAGAATCCTATTTTCCAGCAATAAATTAGGGTACAAACACACACAACGACTTAAACGCATAACCCAAAGTTATTACCTAGCAAAGATTAACTATTATCCATTTACACCTTGCTACATTATCTTAAAGGTATCGACAAAGAATCACCTGTTACCACAACAGTTGCATGTTTCCTTAATTTAAAAGATACCAATATGACCAGAAAGCAAAACATAATTAAAACGGCTATTAACAAGCAAATCATTAATCAAGATTTAACGGCTATTGGCGTAATGGATCTAGATGGTTTAAGAAAAACAGTTAATGATGCCTATGCCGCTTTTCCTGCTAATTTTTTTCATACTTTTGCGGTCAAGGCTAATGCATTAGTTAAAGTACTAGAGCCATTACGTGAATATGGTATGGGAGCTGAAGTCGCCAGTCCTGGTGAGTTATTAATAGCCGTTACTGCAGGCTTTTCAGCTGAAAATATTATCTTTGATTCTCCAGCAAAAACAATGCAGGACTTACGTACCTGTATAAAAAGAGGTATAGCACTCAATATTGATAACTTGCAGGAACTTGAGCGTATTGATGCATTAATGCTTGAATTTCCTGAAAGTACATCAGTAATAGGTTTTCGTGTTAATCCTCAAATTGGTGGAGGAAAGATAGGTTCAACGAGCACAGCAACGGCAACCTCTAAGTTTGGTTATGCCTTAGTAGATGGTGATAACCGTAATGAACTCATCAGTATTTATAAAGCACGTCCGTGGTTAAAGAGCATTCATACACACTCAGGCTCTCAGGGATGTGAATTATCTTTAATGGCAAATGGAATTAAAATAATTACTGAGCTCGCAGAGGAAATCAACTCTCTAGTCGGTGTTCAACAAATCACTCGATTAGATATTGGTGGCGGCTTACCGGTTAATTTTAGCTCTGAAATAATAAAGCCAAGCTTTGAAGATTACGCTGATGTATTAAAAGCCGAAGTCCCTTTATTGTTTACCGGGAAATACCAAGTAAAAACCGAATTTGGTCGTGCTATCGTTGCTAAAAATGGTGTTATTGTCACTCGAGTTGAATATACAAAGAATTCTGGCGGACGTCATATTGCAACGACTCATGCAGGCGCACAAATTATAACTCGCACTGCTTTTTTACCTAAATCATGGCCTATAAGAGTGACTGGCTATACAGCTGATGGCGAAGAAAGAAATGCAAAAACATCAGAAGTGGTCACAACCGATGTGGCAGGACCTTGTTGCTTCGCTGGTGATCTCATTTGTAGTAATCAACCCTTACCTAAATTAGAACGCAATGACTATGTCATGGTGCACGATACAGGTGGTTATTACTTTACCAATCATTTTGATTACAACAGCCTACCCAGAGTGGCCATCTATACCGTAACTGGTAACGATGATGATCTAGCAATCAAATGTATCCGTGAAAGTGAATCTCTTGAAGATGTTCTCAACAAAATGTAACGATTGTTATCCGACAAAAAATATAAAAATACAAAACCTCAATTAAAAAATACTCAATCAAGTTGACTTTGTTTTAATTCACAATAAAACAGCATCTACTTTTTTGAGTTACTAATAATAAAGTGAGCTTAGCTATGGAAATTAATGTCAGTATTCTTGAAACGCTCGTAGTAGCACTCATCATTCTTTTTTCAGGGTATTATTGCTGTCTCTTATACACATCTCCGAGCCCACGAGACCGTACTAGATCTC
>CAJXRC010000350.1 GCA_913058405.1 uncultured Colwellia sp.
TCTATTTCAGTAAACAATTAACATAATGTTTTTTAATCATTTAAAGGACTATAGATTATTATCTTCCGTTTATTGGCTTTTAAGACAAAAATTTTATAACCGTTAAGGCGCTTTAGCCCTAGACTTAATAGATGTTCAATGAACCATTGAGGATATCTTATGAGCGCGACTTGGAAGTATCAAGCACGACGTTTGAAGCAGATGATTGATTCAAATAATGAAACTCAAGCCCACCTTTATATGGAACATTTATTATTATTTCCGGTCGACATTCAAGACCGAATAATAGAAGAAATTAGCCACCTACCCCACTGTACGAGTGATGCGATCGCTAATATTCTAGGTCATTACTCAATACTAGAGCTTAAGTAACCTGAACTCTGGATAAGCAGCACTTGCTCAACATTTCCATTTTTGCGGTTCTCATCGTTAAAACGTAGATAAATAGCCAGCTATTCATAAACGTTTTGCCTTGATAACCCCATAAATTGAAACCTTAATTGGACATTTTACTACTCTGAGTTTGTTGATATTTTCACACTGGAATCTAAGTGATTGATTTACTAAAGCATCAATCACTCATTATCCAGAGTTCAGATTAAGTAGATAATTGCTGTATTCTTAATTTTGCGATTTTATCGCGTACAGAAGCGGCTTGTTCAAACTCTAAATTCTGAGCATGCCCTTGCATCACTTTTTCAAGTTCAACTATTTTAGCGTCTATTTGTGCCGTCGTAAGTAGTGGATCTTCTGCTTGCTGATTAATATGGTAATTAGTATTCGCTTCAGCAACTTTATCCAATGACTTAGCATCACTATAGTCACCAACGCCCATAACATCAGTTATTCTTCTGACAACACCTTGTGGAGTAATATTGTTATCTAAATTGTATTGGTGTTGCTTGATTCTACGTCGATCAGTTTCATCAATAGCACGGCGCATAGAGCCTGTTATTCTATCTCCGTATAATAACGCGCGGCCATTAATATTACGTGCCGCTCGACCAATGGTTTGAATCAAAGAACGATCAGAACGTAAAAACCCTTCTTTATCGGCATCTAAAATTGCCACTAAAGATACTTCTGGCATATCTAAACCTTCTCGAAGCAGGTTGATACCGACTAAAACATCGAACTTACCTAACCTGAAGTCTCTTATAATCTCAACTCGTTCAACCGTATCAACATCGGAATGTAAATAGCGCGCTTTGATATTATGTTCGTGTAAATAGTCGGTCAAATCTTCAGCCATACGTTTAGTTAACGTGGTGGCTAAAACTCTCTCATCTAAAGGTAAACGTTTATTAATCTCTGATAATAAATCATCAACTTGCGTTTCAACCGGTCTAACTTCAATGATGGGGTCAAGTAAACCTGTGGGTCTAACCACTTGTTCCGCAATATCGCTACCACATTTTTCTAATTCAAATTTGCTTGGTGTGGCCGAAACATAAATTGTTTGTGGAGAGATCGCTTCAAACTCTTCAAACTTCATTGGCCTATTATCTAAAGCGGACGGAAGTCTAAAGCCATATTCAACCAAGTTTTCTTTACGTGATCTATCACCTTTATACATGGCGCCAATTTGTGGCACGGTAACATGAGACTCATCAATGATAAGTAAGCCATCATCCGGTAAATAATCGAATAATGTTGGTGGTGCTCCTCCTTCCTCTCTTCCAGATAAATAGCGAGAGTAGTTCTCGATACCAGAGCAATAACCGAGTTCAGTCATCATTTCAATATCAAATTGGGTGCGTTGAGTAACACGCTGCTCTTCGACTAACTTATTGTTATCTTTGAGCTGTTGTGATCTGTGCTTTAATTCAATTTTAATTTTTTCTACTGCCGCTAAGATTTTCTCTTTAGGCGTAGCATAATGTGTTTTTGGGTATACAGTGACCCGATCAAGCGTTCTTTCAACTTGTCCTGTTAGGGGATCAAACTGACTTATCCGTTCAATTTCTTCATCAAATAACTCTACACGTAGAGCCAGGCGGTCAGATTCAGCAGGAAAAATATCAATAACGTCGCCACGTACTCTATAAGTAGCACGCGCAAAAGCAACATCATTTCGAGTGTATTGCAGTTCCGCAAGACAACGCAAAATATCACGCTGATTTATAATGTCACCTCGGCTGATATGTAACATCATTTTCAAATAAGAGTCAGGATCACCCAAACCATAAATAGCTGACACTGAAGCAATAATGATGACATCTCGACGCTCTAACAGCGCCTTGGTAGCCGATAGACGCATTTGTTCTATATGTTCATTAACTGAGGCATCTTTTTCTATAAAAGTATCTGTCGTTGGCACATACGCTTCAGGCTGATAATAATCATAATATGAAACAAAATACTCAACGGCATTATTAGGAAAGAATTCTTTCATTTCACCATAAAGTTGTGCCGCCAACGTTTTATTAGGTGCTAACATCATGGTCGGTCGGTTAAGCTTTTCAATCACGTTAGCAATGGTAAAAGTTTTACCTGAGCCTGTTACACCTAACAGCGTTTGATGGGCTAAGCCCGATTCAATACCATCTAGTAGCTGCTTAATTGCTGTTGGCTGGTCACCACTTGGTGTGTAATCAGAACAGATAGTTAACTTCTTCATACCACTTGCTCCGTTGAAGCAGGCTCAATTTGACTAAACTCTTTGCTAAATAGTCGGTAAGAAATCATAGCCATCAAAACATTTCCAAGTAAAGCGCCTACAAATAAGCCCGGTAAACCGTAAAACAAACTACCTACATAGGCTAATGGTAAATAACAAACAAATAGTCGAATGATACTTAAGCCCAAAGCAATCATAGGTTTATGCAAAGCATTAAATGATGAGTTTGTTAATATGATAATGCCTTGCAAACCATATCCAAGCGGGAGTATCCAAATAAATAATTTAATTAAATCGGCAACTTCAGTCTCTTTACTAAAAGCACTCGCTATCCAATGTGCGCATAGCGCCATTATAATATAAATAACGACTTGCCAAACTAAGATGAACTTTATAGCAACTTTATATGCTGTTTCAACACGGTGTAATTGACCAGCACCGAAATTTTGGCTAATAAAAGGCGGTAACGTCATTGATAAAGCTAACACAATTAAACAAGCGATTGACTCAAGTCTTGAACCAACACCAAAGGCTGCAACTGCTGCCTCACCATATGATGCTACGATTGCAGTCATAATCGCTGCTGCTAAAGGTGTTAACATATTTGCACTTGCAGCAGGCAGACCTATTTTTAAAATATCTTTACAGGCAACAATCAATTCTTTTATAGGCAGCATAGTTGTATGAATAAGGTCATGCTTTTTAGTTAAGATGTACAACACGAAACCTAAACCAAAGACCCATGAAATTAAGGTGGCAATTGCAGCACCTTGTATCCCCATGGCTGGGATTGGGCCGAAACCAAAAATAAAAATAGGGTCTAGTATGGCATTTATAAGTCCAGCACTACCCATTATCATACTAGGTGTCTTCGTATCTCCTGAGGCACGTAAAACTGCATTACCTATCATTGGACCAATTAAACAAACACTTCCGATATACCAAATATCCATATAGTCATGGATCAAAGGTAATAAAGATGGCTGAGCACCAAGTAAGGTGAATAAGGGGTCTGTAATGAAATAACCTACTGTGGATAAACACGCCACTATGATTGCGGCTAAATACAATGCAGCTGTCGCCGCGTTTTTTGCAGACCTTGTATCTTTTTTCCCCTGTCTCTTATACACATCTCCGAGCCCACGAGACCGTACTAGATCTCGTA
>CAJXRC010000351.1 GCA_913058405.1 uncultured Colwellia sp.
TACGAGATCTAGTACGGTCTCGTGGGCTCGGAGATGTGTATAAGAGACAGGGAATAACCATTCTCTTCAATCAATGCCTTGCCTCTAAGCCTTTTAATGCTCGCTAAGTGATCAATAAATTAGTCCGATTGGTATAATTATAATCAATATTCTTTCACGTTATAACACCGTTAAGACCGTGAATAATTGCGCACAATAGTGTGATTTTTTTGCCTAGGCACCGAAGATAAATTCGAAATCTCCCTAGCAGCTTCATACAGACTTTGTTATTGTGTTTGTAATAGTAAAAGTTTTCATTTAATAAAAAATAGTCGATATACTAATAATCATAGTCGGCTGAAGGATGGATTTAATTATGTTCGATAACATGAAAATAATATTGGCTGACGATCATCCTCTATTTCGCCAAGCATTAACCATCACGTTAAAATCCCATTTCACAAGTGCCGTAATTGTTGATGCGGAAAATATTCCTGAGCTTGAATCTCATTTAGAAAGTGAAGAAAAAGCTGATTTACTCTTGCTTGATTTAGATATACCTGGGGCGCATGGTTTTAATAGTTTAATTAGCATTAGGCGCTCACACCCTGACTTAGGTATCGTGATTATTTCTGGTTTTGAAGACAAAGAAACTATTCATAAGGCGATGAGTTTTGGCGCTGCTGGTTTTATTCCTAAATCGACACCTGTACCCAAAATGGTGGTAGCTATAGAAGAAGTACTCAATGGTACATTATGGACGCCGGATGGGGAGTTTAACCCGAATGAGAAAATCAATAATATTGATGACAAAATTGCCTCGTTAACGCCTAAGCAGCATGAGATTTTATTAATGTTTGCCGATGGATTACTCAACAAGCAAATAGCGTCTCAGTTGGGTACATCAGAATCTACCATTAAGAGCCATGCCAGTATTATCTTTTTAAAGTTGGGGGTTCGAAACCGTACTCAAGCAGTAATCACCTTAAATGAATTGCAATTGAATCAAAGCACTTTTGGTCAGTAATACTCGTTACACTAATTAATTGCTCATCTTTAAATGGTCTAAAACTACCGTAAATTCAAACAGTAATAACCAATAATATAATCATTACCAATTAATCTTTGTATATTCAAAAGACTTAATTGGTCGTGCCTTTAAATGCCTATTGATAATTCTTTGCTAGTTCCTCTGTGAGTAATGAACTCATCAGTGCACGTAACGCTAGCGGTTTGATTATTTTGCGTAAGTAGCCAATGTTATGCTGTTTAGTCAATGCCATCAGGTTTTCATCTGTGGTTGCGGTAATGAGAATGGCAGGCAGTGCATAAGGACTCATAGACCTTAATTGCTTAATCAGTCCTATACCATTTACCGTTTCATTTGATGAAGAACCATTTTTCCTGTTATTGATCAACATATCGGTAGCCATATTAATATTATCTTCTTGGCAGCCTGTCAGCTGATAATCCACTAGCAAAATATCAATTTCATCTTCGTGTTTTGCATACAGCTCTTTGGCTTGTTGCGCATCAACCGCGGTGAAAACCTGACATTGCCATGCACTTAATAATTTAGACATGCCATCAAGTATCGCGGGTTCATTGTCTATGCACAGCACGCCAACGCCATGTAAACTCATACTGGCAGGCGGTAATATTTGCTCTTTTGCCACAGGTGCTAGCGTTATTGGTGCATTAACGCTAAATAAACAACCATGACCTGGCTTAGATTTTAAATCAATTTTGTGCTCAAGGATATTAGCCAAACTTTGGGCTATGTTTAGCCCTAAGCCAAGACCTTTAGGGCCCATAACATTGCTATTATTCAATTGAGTAAACTGGTCAAAAACTTGCTGTTGTTTGTCTATCGGAATACCAGGACCGTTGTCAAAAACCTGGATAGAAATTTCATTACCTTGTCTACGGCAACCTAATAACACTTTACTTTGGCTGTTCTTGTCACATTTATGGGCATAACGAAAAGCATTGCTGAGAAAGTTTTGTACAATCCTTGCCAGCAAGGTAACGTCGCTCGCCACATAAATTTTGCTCATTTTACAATGAAACTCTACATGATATTCATCGGTTAACGCATTAAACTCATTTGCTAACATGGTGAATAGCTCTTTGATTTCAATTGGCGCAATAGTTGGCGTGATATTACCACTTTCAATACGCGCTATTTCATTGAGATCAAGCAACAAACTATTCGCTATTTCTAAAGAGTTATCTATTTTTTTTATTTGTTCTCGTTCTTCATTACTTACCCGTGGACTTAAAGAAATAGCAGAAGAAAACAATCTTGCAGCAGAGAGCGGTTGTAATAAATCATGGCTACACGCTTTTAAATACTGGCTTTTTTTAATGTGTGCTTGCTCTGCTTTAGTTTGTGCTTGTAATAGTTCCTGGTTAGCAAGCGCCAACTCTTTGTTAGCTTGCTCAAGCTCTGCGGTGCGAAATTGCACCCTTGATTCGAGATCAGTATTCTCTTCTTTCAATACCTCTTCTGTTTGACGGTATTGCGTGATGTCAGAGAAGATCATGACAAAACCACCGCCGGGAATAGGGCTGCCTTCTATACGAATATTTTTACCATTTTTAAGCTTATACTCAGTGTTATGGCGACTACCTTCCATAATATACTGAATACGCTTTTTAACTTGTAAATCAATATCTTTAGCAAAATAACCTTGCTGACTTAAATTGAAATGTATTAACTGACTGATAGGGCAACCAATATAAATAAACTCTTCAGGGTAACCAAAAATGTCTAAGTATTGTTTATTCCAAGCCACGAGTTTTAGCTCGCTATCAATCACTGAAATGCCTTCACTCACGTTTTCAATTGCACTTTGTAATACTGTACGACTGAAATCTAATTGCTGAGTGGAGTTATCTTCGACCAACTTAGCGACTTGATCAAAGGCCATGCCGCGACTACTAATCGCTAAAGAGGTAACTAACTTTGCTGAAGCTGAGCCTAAAACACGGGCAAGGGTGTTTTCTGCATGAAATAATATCGCTTCATTAAACTTTTTATTATCTTTACTCTGGTTCATTGCATGAAACTGTTTAAAGCAGTGATTAGCTTTTTCTTCACCAATAAACCGAGCCACTAAAAGCTCTAACTCGACAATGTCTACTTTGGGTTGTGATGGTAGACTCCACTTAATTTTCTTTCTATCTTTATAGAAAAATTCACTTTGCATTTGCTCTCTAATACTCTGTCTAGTACCTAATGAAACAAGCCATAGCGCGATAATATTAATGAGCAAGCCAATCAGAGTTATGACCGTTGTTTTAGGCAAGTCTGTGTGCTCAAAAGGATGGGCATAGATGCCTAACTGAGGTAGTAGATTAAATAGCGTCCAAATAGTAAAACCACAACTTATCCCAGCAAGCACACCAGCAAGTGTTGCTTTACGCCAATAAAATGCGACAAATAACGCAGGACCAATTTGAGCTATTGCGCCAAAAGCCACTTCACCTAAGGATGATAATGCATCGGGAGGCGATAACAACAACAAGCCATAACTCAAGAAAATAACCAGTAATACCAGTGTTTTACGGATAAATAACAACTGTAATTGAAAGTGATTAAAGTCTTGCTGTTTTTTACGCGAAAAGTTAAACATGACCGGGAATACAATCTCATTACTGAGCATAGTACTCAGGGCAATGGTTGAAACAATAACCATTGAACTTGCTGCCGATACTGCGCCTAAAAAGGCGAATAGCGATAACAATACCTGACCATCTAAAGCCTGTCTCTTATACACATCTGACGCTGCCGACG
>CAJXRC010000352.1 GCA_913058405.1 uncultured Colwellia sp.
TACGAGATCTAGTACGGTCTCGTGGGCTCGGAGATGTGTATAAGAGACAGTCCGAATACCTTACATTTATTAGGGTATCAAGAAGAGCAGATTGTTGCCTATTTACGAATATTACCCAAGGGACAAAGTTATCCTGAGCATATTAGTATTGGACGAGTGGTTACTGCATTTCATGCAAGAGGTGCTGGTTTAGGACATGAGCTGATGTCAGAAGGTATCTCACAGTGCCAGCACTATTTTCCTAATGAAAGCATTAAGATTTCAGCACAGCAACATTTAAAAGCCTACTATCAGCAATATGGCTTCACTCAAGTATCAGAAATGTACTTAGAAGATGACATACCGCATATTGCTATGATACGCCAATGCAGCTAAAAATTAGCTAACTTAAAACAAAAAAACTCGCATACGCGAGTTTTTTATTGAGCTAATAGTTATAACCTAAGCTAATTGAGCCGATAATAACTCGTTAACTTTTTCTACAGCTTGAGTACCATCAATCGTTAAGTAGCTACAGTTTCCTGATTTGGCTTCTGATTGATAGAAATCTACCAATGGTTTAGTTTGCTCGTGATAGATAGCTAAACGCTTACGTACTGTTGCTTCTTCATCATCTGGACGAATAGATAAATCATCACCACTTACATCATCTTTACCTTCAACCTTTGGTGGGTTGTAAACAAGGTGATAAACACGACCTGAACCAGAATGAACACGACGGCCAGCCATACGTTCAACAATCACTTCATCCGGTACATCGAACTCAAGAACGTGATCAACAACGATACCACTTTCTTTCATTGCATCTGCTTGTGGAATAGTGCGCGGAAAACCATCCAGTAAAAAGCCAGCTTTACAATCTTCTTGAGCTACTCGCTCTTTAACTAATCCGATAATTAAATCGTCAGAGACTAATTGACCAGCATCCATTACCGCTTTGGCTTTGTTACCTAGCTCCGAGCCTGCTTTAATAGCAGCACGTAGCATATCGCCTGTTGAGATTTGTGGAATACCAAATTTAGCCATTAAGAACTGTGCTTGTGTGCCTTTACCAGCGCCTGGAGCACCCAATAAAACAATGCGCATATTATGTAACCTTAATTGATGGTTGAAGTGTGGAAGTAAATATTACCTTTATCCGATAGGGCAAATTTTCATTTGATCGAACAAAGGTAATATTTCTTACCTTTCTAATTAAGTCGGCTGACACTATACAAGTTAGGCTATGTGCAAACAAGTGGTGAAAGGGTCGATTGATCAAAAAAGGAGGTGTTTCATGCATGAAACCCTCCTTTTTAAGACTAAAGTACTAGCAAAATATTACGTTTAGATAACGTATTTTACTTAGTAAGACTTAGCATCAACTTATTCAAGCGTGAAACAAAGCTTGCTGGATCCTTTAAACTACCGCGTTCAGCCAACATCGCTTGTTCAAACAATACTTCAACCCATTGGTTGAACATATCATCATCTTGCTCATCTGCCACATGCTTAACCAGTGCATGCTCACCATTGATCTCAAAGATAGGTAAAGTATCAGGTACTTCTTGGCCAACCGATGCCATTAGCTTAGCCATTTGACTGCTCATATCATCTTCATCTGCAACGATACAGGCAGGAGAATCAGTTAAACGTTGAGATAGTTTAACTTCTTTAACTTTTCCTTCTAGGCTAGTCTTAATGCGTTTAACTACAGAATCATATTCTTTCTCAAGCTTCTCTTGCGCTTCTTTAGTTTCAGCATCATCCATATCGCCAAGATCTAGACCACCACGAGTCACTGACTGTAATTGCTTACCATCAAATTCTGTTAAATGACTTACTAACCACTCATCTATGCGATCTGACATTAGTAATACTTCAATGCCTTTTTTACGGAAAACTTCTAAATGAGGACTGTTTTTAGCCGCTTCAAAGCTATCAGCAACAACAAAATAGATTTTATCCTGACCTTCTTTCATACGTTCGATATATGAGGCTAAAGATACATTTTGTGTAGCCGAATCTTCCTGGGTAGAAGCAAAGCGTAATAAACCAGCAACTTGCTCTTTATTTGCTTGATCTTCAGCTGGACCTTCTTTTAATACTTGACCAAATTCATCCCAAAAGCCCTGGTATTTATCAGCATCTTTATTACCTAATTTCTCAAGCATTTTTAAAACACGTTTGGTACAACCTTTACGAATAGCTTGGGTAACTTTGTTATCTTGTAAAATCTCACGAGAAACGTTCAACGGTAAATCGTTAGAATCCAAAAGACCCTTTACAAAGCGTAAGTAAGTCGGCATGAATTGTTCAGCATCATCCATAATAAATACACGTTGAACAAACAACTTCAAGCCATGTTGTTTTTCGCGGTTGTACATATCAAATGGTGCTTTAGTCGGAACATATAAAAGAGAAGTATATTCTGTTTTACCTTCTACTCGATTATGTTCCCACAATAAAGGATCACCAAAATCATGCGAAACGTGCTTGTAGAATTCTTTATACTCTTCATCTGTAATATCTGCTTTTTCACGTGTCCATAAAGCAGTAGCCTTATTAACAGGTTCCCAAAGAGCAGGAATAGCATCAACCGCTTCAGCAGCTGGTCTTGTTACATTATCATTTTCATCTGTCACTTCAGCTACAGCTTCAACAGCAGGAACTTCTGCAGTTAACATTTCAACTGACACAGAAATGTGATCTGAGTACTTAGTAACAATAGACTTCAAACGCCAGTCATCAGCATATTCTGATTCATCTTCTTTTAAATGAAGAATGATATCAGTACCGCGATTAGCCTTCTCTATCTTAGCCGTAGTAAATTCACCTTCACCTGCACTAACCCACTCAACACCTTCAGTTGCGCTATCACCAGCTTTTCGGGTACGAACAGTTACTTTATCAGCGACAATAAAAGCAGAGTAAAAACCTACACCAAATTGACCGATAAGTTGTGAGTCTGATGCTTGATCACCTGACAGTTGTGAGAAGAATTCAGCAGTACCCGATTTTGCGATAGTACCTAAATGCTCAATAACTTCGTCAACGTTCATGCCGATGCCATTGTCAGAAATTGTTAAGGTATTATTTTCTTTATTACAGCTAACACGAACACGAAGGTCACCATCGTTTTCGTACAACGTATTATTTGATAATGCTTTAAAGCGCAGCTTGTCTGCAGCATCAGCGGCATTGGATACTAACTCACGTAAAAATATTTCTTTATTTGAATATAGTGAGTGGATCATTAATTGTAGTATTTTGGCGTTGTCCGATGCAAACGCATGATTTTGTACTTGATCAGTTTCTGACATCTAAAATATCTCCGGTGAAAAATTATTAATGTACTTTTAAAAAGTTGTTAGAAACTATGTGGGGCTGAGGAAAGAAAATTCAAGGGATAACTCTAAATGCTCATCAATTGGTAATAAGAAAAGCAATAAACTAATGATTATTCAGCTTCATGGCTAAAATCAATTAATTGATTCTTTTATTTCACTAAGCAGGATAAAAACTAGTGTTCATCAAGGAAAGGAAGGATAACGTACGATTAGAAAGAAAATACCGGAGTAGGTTGCCCTACTCCGGAAATGTATACTCGCGATAAATGATTGACAGATCAGGTTTACCAATAAGTATGCAGTCATTAATATGTTGCTTAGGGAGTAAACCACAATTAATTAACCGACTCACATTAACTTATAGCGTCTGTAATACAAACAGCTTATTTCCTGTCTCTTATACACATCTGACGCTGCCGACGAAGAGGATAGTGTAGATC
>CAJXRC010000353.1 GCA_913058405.1 uncultured Colwellia sp.
CAAGTCCAAGTGCGATAGAGTCAACTTGAGCTTGTCTTCCTACACCACCATAAACCACCTTAGTTTTAAGCCCTAAACCATCAGAGTAGTCATCAATGTTCTGCATTATTTGCGAGGCAAGCTCTCTCGTGGGCGTTAGTATGAGCGAACGCGTGCTCTTAGCTTCGATATCAATTTTATTTCGCCCAAAATTATTGATAATAGGTAATGAAAAGGCTGCTGTTTTGCCTGTTCCCGTTTGCGCGATTCCAAGAAGATCATTCCCATTAATAAGCACGGGGATACATTCTTTTTGGATCGGTGTAGGCTGTGTATAGCCTTTAAGACTAACGCGGTCAATAATTGACTCTAAAAGTGAAAATGCTTTAAATTCTGACATGCTGCCCTGATATTCATTAATCAATAGCGTATTATTCTAACAGATTGCTTTAACATATTTAAGACGTATTCAAGGTGGATGTTTCTGATGAATCCTCACAAAATACTTCACAAAAAAACAGTTGAGCCATCAAGTGCCCTGATCCCTTGATTTTTCTTTCACGGTAAGTTTTTTGAAGTTTATTTCAGAATTTTACTCATAACTCATTTTAATAAACTCACCAATATAAAAATTGTGCCTGCTGCAAAAATTAAAGTTAATCCTCATAAATCAAGCTATTATTGGTCATAGTGTTAATAATAATAAAGTCTGCATGGCTTAGTATTAACAACAAACAAATCCTTTTAGGAGTAATCGATGTTAGAAATGGCTGTGATATATCTCGCCGCGGCAATCATTGCCGTCCCCATAGCAAAGCGTATTGGCTTAGGCTCAGTACTAGGTTATTTGTTAGCTGGTATTTTGATTGGACCATTTTTATTGGGATTAGTGGGTGATCAAACTGATGTAATGCATTTTGCCGAGTTCGGTGTTGTGATGATGCTATTTTTAGTTGGCCTTGAATTACAACCTTCTCGTTTGTGGAAACTAAGACATTCCATTATTGGCTTAGGCGGCTTGCAAGTTGTGGTAACAACCCTATTAATTTCTGCGGCCTGCTACACCATTTTATCACTAACGTGGCAAACCTCGCTTGCTATAGGTTTAATGTTGGCACTTTCATCAACCGCCATTGTTCTACAAACCTTAAATGAAAAGGGTTGGATAAAACAAGAAGCGGGTCAAAACGCCTTTTCAGTATTACTTTTTCAAGATATTGCCGTGATCCCCATTTTGGCATTAGTCCCTTTATTAGCATTTAGTGACAACATCAGCGACGCTGGCTCCCACGGGAACTTGATAGAACATTTCCCTGTTTACATTCAAACAGTCATATCAGTCGGTGTAATTGCTGCCATTATATTAGCGGGTAAATATGTTTCAGCACCTTTATTTCGTTATATCGCCGAGACACGCTTACGAGAGTTGTTTACCGTCTTTGCTTTATTTCTTGTGATAGTGATTGCGGTAATTATGCAAAAAATAGGTCTATCACCTGCCCTCGGAACATTTTTAGCCGGCGTGGTTTTAGCCGAAAGTGAATTTAGACATGAATTGGAAGTAGATATTGAACCGTTCAAAGGGCTTTTACTTGGCTTATTTTTTATTACTGTCGGTGCTTCAATAGACTTTCCATTATTGTTTGAAGAGCTGGGCTTGGTGACATTATTGGTGGTGTCGTTAATTGCGATTAAAGCAGCTGTGTTATTCGTGTTATCTATTTTATTTAAAATGGAAAAAAAGCAAAAACTACTCTTTACACTTGCCTTAGCACAAGGTGGCGAGTTTGCTTTTGTGCTGCTATCGCTCACCTCTACTTTACACATACTCACGCCAGAACAAAGCAAGATAACTACCTTGGTGGTGGCAATTTCAATGCTAATGGCGCCTATTTTATTAATATTCTATGAAAAAGTACTCGATAAAGAGCCTGAAAATGCCAGAGAATTTGATAAACCAGAAGATATCGAAGCAACCAAAAGCGTTATCATTGCTGGTTACGGTCGTTTTGGGCAAATAGTCGGCCGCCTTCTTGGCTCTCAAGGCTATCACTTATCTATTCTAGACCACAGTCCAACGCAAATAGATCTGCTGAAAAAATTTGGTAATAAAGTCTTTTATGGCGATGCCGCTCGAAAAGACTTATTAGAAGCTTCGGGCGCGCAAGAAGCACAATTATTAGTAATCGCCATTGATGATGCCGATAAAATCATTGAAATAGCCCAGCTAGCTCAAAAACATTACCCTAACTTACAAATTGTCTCCCGCGCGATTGACCGTCATCATGCCTATGAATTAATGCGTATTGGCGTAAAAACTATTAAACGAGAAACCTTCGAGTCAGCCTTAGGCTTAGGTGTTTCTGCGCTAGAATTACTCGGGAATAGTAAAGCAAGTGCTAAGCGAGCAGGTCAACTATTCTCAGAGCATGATAGAGAATCTATGCACGTATTATCTGAGGTATGGGGTGATGATCATAGTTATGGTGTTGCCGTGAAACAACGTATGGAGCTTCTTAAACAAGTACTTGTTAGTGATGAAGAAGAGCAAAGTAAAATACAGACTTGCCAGAAATCACCTGAAGCCTAAGTTAAAATGGTTCAAAGCAAAACTGAGTTTACTGAGTTTACTGAGTTTACTGAGTTTACTAAAGATGGTTATTAGCACTTGCATAACAGGAGTGTGCTAATAACCAATGATTTTTGCAAAAGCTAAGCTATTATAAAATGTTTACTGCTGACTTTTGTACATCAGCTCAACATAGCGCTTAATTTCTGAGTCAAAATTATCATATTGAGATTTATATAGAGGACCCAACTTTTCATTAACATCTAGTATAATTTCAGTCAGCTTTTTATCATCTTGATAGCCCTGTTTTACAAGTTTCCACACACCCGCAACTAAATCAGCATCGCGTTTTACCGACTTGCCTGTCGTCGCTTCACCATGCCCCGTTAAGACTATATCAGGCTTCAATTTTACTACATCATTGAGAGTATCAATTAAGTTAGGTACATCACCATGATAAGTAAGAATCGGCATCCATTGCGAGCTCAAAACGTCTCCGCCAAATATAATCTTCTGCTCGGGTAACCACATTAAAACATCACCTGGAGAATGTGCATCGTTTGAGAAAATGAACTCCACATCCACCCCGCCAAAATTACGCTTTTCTCCTTGAGCCAACAATAAAGATGGATACACAATATGAGTGGAGCCAGTCGCCCCTTCGGTCATGCGAGAAAAAGCATCTATAGGTCCTTGTCCGTCTTCTTTCATTATTGCAACCGCTCGAACACTTGCAATTATCTCAGCGCCCGTATCTGTAAATCCTGCATTACCCAACCAATGATCCGCATGACTATGAGAATTAACCACCCAGAGAACTGGTTTATCTGTGACAGATTTGATCGCTTTTTTAATTTCGTTACCAATGATTTCAGAAGATCCGGTATCAAATAACAGCACTCCTTTTTCGGTAACAACAAAGTGGCTATTGGAATTCCAACCTTTATTCTCAGGGGTTGGTAAACCAAAAGAGGGTGAAACGATACTATAGACATTATCGGCAATCGGTGTCACCGAAAAATCAAAGATCGCATTTTTTGCCCATGCACTATTGAACGTTGAACCCATCAGACAAAGAGTAATTATAATTTTTTTAAAGGTTTTCAACATGTATTCCTACTTTAATAGCTAACTGTAGTCGATGACTTCGTCGATAATTTTAATTGCTGTCTCTTATACACATCTCCGAGCCCACGAGACCGTACTAGATCTCGTA
>CAJXRC010000354.1 GCA_913058405.1 uncultured Colwellia sp.
GTCGGCAGCGTCAGATGTGTATAAGAGACAGTGTTTGAACACGCTAGAATAACATTCTCTGTTTCATCAATTACCGCGCGTTGTTTAGCCAGATCTGCCCGACGCTCCGAGTCAGCCTTAGCGCGATGTTGCTGCATAGCATTTATAAAAATTGCCGCTATCAGCAATACAACAATCAGAATTATTATTATCATGTACATGCGCGTATTTCCGTTTAATACTTAATTCGAATTATATGCTGGCTTTCACTGCCAAACTATTATGCGTTAATGTTACGGTATTTTTACCCTAAATACACTTCCGCCAAGAGAACCGCCATTGCTTAAAGAAATCTCTCCTTGCAGTTTGCCTTGCGAGTGAGCAGATGCAATAAGTCTAGCAAAGAAAAGACCTAACCCTGTTCTACCTTGACTAAGCTGAAAATCGGCTAAGTCTTCATGACTTTTCTCAAGCATAGACGTTGGATAGCCGATGCCATCATCTTCCACGCAAATATGTAGGCAGTCATCTTCAACCTGTGCTGAAATACAAATTTGAGAGGTACCATACCGAAGGGCATTTACCAATACGTCGTTAATTAATAGGTATATAAGCTCTCTATCTAAATACCAACTTAAATTGAGGTCGACATTCGCCTTAACCACAATTTCTTTTTGTTCAATGTAAATATTATTAGACCCAACTACATCGTCTATTAAGTCACTAACAAAGCATTCATCTACTGTTATCGGCAGACTTTCTAATTCTGCACGATAAAGTGATAAAATTTGTACTAAATTGGTATTAAGCCGCGATGCTTCGTAATGCACACTAGCCACTTGCTCTCGTGCTTTACTATTTTCAGGGGCTAAATCATTAGAAAGATTTTCAATTGACTGAATAAGAAGAAATAATGAATTTTTCATATCGTGCTCAGCAGCAGCTAGCACCGACGAAAAGTCGATAGGAGAGGTAAGTTGCTTTTTTTCACTCATATGAATAAAACCCGTTATTTTCCTTAAATTTGAAGGTGTTGTACCAATTAAAACATCTGTAAGGATAAAGGAAAACAATTATTCAGTAGGTAACCCATTTTCAGTATTACTTATTTAGCGCAAAATTACCTACTATTTTGTGGGTTAATCTGTCACTTTTGTAATAGCTTATCGTAATTATTAGTAGTTTTGGTTATAACGATAAGGTTATAGTACACAACTGGTTACAAGGAGCGATGTTTTACATGAAATTACAACAGCTACGTTACATAGTAGAAGTACTTAACAATAATCTGAATGTTTCTGCCACGGCAGAAAGTTTATATACCTCTCAGCCGGGCATTAGTAAGCAGGTGAGAATGCTAGAGGATGAGTTGGGTGTACAGATTTTTGGGCGTAGTGGTAAGCATCTAACCCATGTTACTGATGCCGGAAACGATGTCATTAATATATCCCGCGAAATTTTAGCCAAAGTAGAAAGTATCAAAGCGGTGGCACGGGAGCATACGCTACCCGATCAAGGTAAGCTAAATATCGCCACTACGCATACGCAAGCACGTTATGCGCTACCTGATGTGATCCAAGGTTTTATGAGCAAGTACCCGAAGGTGTCTTTACACATGCATCAAGGGACGCCATCGCAAATCAGTGATCTGGCCGCTAAGGGCGAAGCCGACTTTGCTATCGCTACTGAAGCTTTGCATTTATACAATGATTTAGTGATGTTGCCTTGTTATCACTGGAATCGAAGTGTAATTGTGAACAAAGACCATCCTTTGTCGAAGAAAGGCTCTATTGATATTAGCGATATCGCCAAATACCCCCTTGTAACCTATGTATTTGGTTTTACTGGTCGCTCAGAACTCGACCAAGCGTTTGAGCGTGCGGGCCTTACTCCTAAAATTGTCTTTACCGCCACCGACGCCGATGTCATTAAAACTTATGTGCGGTTAGGTGTGGGTATTGGTGTTATTGCGTCCATGGCCGTTAGCGATGAACTCGATTCAGACTTAGTGAAAATTGATGCAAGTCATTTGTTCGATTACAGCACGACCAAAATAGGCTTTAGAAAGGGCTCTTTCTTACGAAGCTATATGTACGACTTTATTGAGCGCTTTGCACCGCATTTAACGAAAGATAAAGTTGAAAAAGCCATGATGCTAAAAAACAATGATGAAGTTGAAAAGATGTTCAAAGGTGTAACTTTACCAGTTAAGTAAGCTAGATTAGCCAAACAGGTAAATTTAGCGTTGAAAAGTTAATCGGATCATTTGGATTAGCTGTCTATGTATGAAAATACGTAACAGAATGGCTGAACTACCGTTTAGGTCACTGATTTACGATATTATAATATAAGCCATTGATTAAAATGGCTTAATAATACAAAAAATTAAATTGATACGTCTCTCATCTGCTTTAATGTAGATCCAAATTGGCTTCGCACAACTGGGTTGAATTCATAAATACCCATGAAGTTAATATGCGCCCAAGCGATAACCGAGCCAGTCGATATTGATTCAATGACATTCGCACGTTCATCATGTGAACAAAGAGATAGACAATGGTCAGACAAAAATAAGTAGTTCCATAGAATAATCATATTGCGTAACAAGGTATTACTGGCCATGACCAATTGAATTTCGTCCTGCAGACCGACTTGTAACCTACCGTTTCTTCCAAACAGTACTTTGTCTGCAAGTTTTTGACCTAACTCGACTCTGTTAAGCTGCTTCTGAATATTTTGCCTGAGCGCTTCATCGTCTACATAGTTTAAAATGAAGTGGGTCTTTAGCAAGCGTCCGAATTCTTTAAAGGCTTTATATAGTGTGTTGTCTCGCTCACTACTGGATAACATTTTTAACATTTGTGAAGCACTGCAGCGCTTCAACTTCATAGACGCCATAAGCCTTAATATATCATCCCAATTATCCAATATGAGTTTCTTATTAATTTGCGTCTTCGGCGCTAATGGCGAATCAGAGTAAGAGTATTTGTTGGTTGTTTTAGACTCATAAGCATACAGAGTTTGATGATGAACATTTTTAATGCGTGGTGCAAAAGACACGTCCATGAAATGCAAACCAGCAAACACAGCTTCAGTATAACCATGCGTGTCGGTGCTATGAAAGTGCTCCTCTATATCGTCTTGCATCAATGCATGTTTTGATGATACTAACCCTTCAAGGACATAAGGCGCCTCGCGATCTGATGACGTTAAGACATTGACATGAAAAAAGGACTGTTTTTCGTCAAGAAAACTATTAACGCTTATCCCTTGTTCTTTGCCGTAATATTTGTATGAATAATTTGCAAGCAAAGAGTTCACGTTAACCACGACTTTCTTACCATCGCTACTTGAATGTAATCTGCCATCATTTTCATTATATATGGTGGGTAAGGAGAGAGATTGGATTGTTTTGACTAAAAGGTCATTTGCTCGTTGGAAGTTTTGAGTAGATATCCACGAATTTTCTGTATCTTTTAACGCTTTTTCTGAAAATAGCCTACTTGCTCTAGCGAGCTCTGTATGACCCAAGTTTGTTCCTAAACTTAATATTGTGGCGAATAGTAAGCGCACGTCTACTTCAGATTTACCAGCACGTGGAAGACGATTGCGAAAACAACTTGAAAAATCAGTCTGCCGGTTTATTTCGAACATGACATCTTGAAGCGTAACTGAGCGAGAAGCTCCTAATCTGTCTCTTATACACATCTGACGCTGCCGACGAAGA
>CAJXRC010000355.1 GCA_913058405.1 uncultured Colwellia sp.
TTCGTCGGCAGCGTCAGATGTGTATAAGAGACAGTTATATATGTTAGAATTAAACAATATTACTATTTAAAATTATTAGGCGTATTTCATGTCTGAACACTCAATTATCGACATTTGTGTTGAACCGATAGAACTTTATAAATTACTCAAAATATCCAATATTGTTGGCGGTGGCGAAGCTAAAACCATGATCAGTGAAGGTAATATTTTAGTAAATAATAAAGTTGAAGTTCAAAAGCGTAAAAAAATTCGTAAGGGCGACATTATCGGCTACAAGGGTGAAACGTTTGAAGTTGCTTATAATCCTAGCAAAAAATCAGCAGAGTTTATTAGTACCGTAGTATCAGCGACTAAAAACTCAAAACATAAAAAAAGGGCTAAAAGTAAAGCACCAGTTAATTCATTAGAATCTGCTAAAAAACCATCGGCCGAACGCTCGAAAAGCAAGTCTACTTCAGTTTAATAATTCTTGAATTCAGAATCCGAAGTTTTACCGTTATTTAAAATAAAGCGAGAATTTTTAATTGGAGAAAGTTAAATTCCCCATAGATTTGAAGAAAGGCCATAAAATAGCTTAGGACATAAAAAAAACCGTAAAATCTTTGGTTATGGGCTTTACGGATTTTCTATGGATTGATTTAGCCTGTACTGTTATAACTGACCATTCAAAACTAACTAATCAACTTTTCAAATGTAGTAGCTACTGCGGCTTTAAACTTTAAAGAGAGAACCATCATGAAACTGAACTTTAACAAAGTGCAGGGCTTTGCCGTGCCTGAAAAACTATATTGACTTATTAACACGGAACTTGCGGAGACAGCTACGCCAGCTAAGTAGGCTGATGCAATAACGCTTAATTATAGGGACCTCTGCTATTCAGTTGATGCATGAAACTATCACCCAGTCGCAATACGAGTAGGGAAGAAAATGAGCTATGGTAAATCGCTCATATACTGATTTTTCTTTTTAAGGCTCTCCCTTTCCTGATCTGATCAAAGAAATTGGTATCTGTTTTATCACTAAGCAAACATTCAGCTTGTTTTGCGATTGGCTACAGCACAAAAGAGCTAAGGAATTGCTGAGTTTATTCATTGATAACTTTATTGAGTATTACTCGATGGATTGTTACCAGGTCAGCATTAGCGTTGATTAACCCCACCAACTTACATATGGGATCAGGTTCTCAATTAGGGAAAACGGGAACCACAGATCCCTTATGTATCAAGGGTTCTACACCAAATAACCCTGTGAGGGGCTCAATTACACGTTATACAACAAAAGAGGAAGTTGAATATGGCTGAGGTTGAAGCGATTAAAGAGATTGATTCTATTAAGCTAATCAGTCACTTATTGGAAATCAGATGTAGTAAGCAAATGTCTGATATTTGGAACATTGGCTTGAACCTAGCTTTACGAATATCTGACTTGTTGTCAATAAAATTTAGCGACATTCAAAGCGACCGATTAGTGATTAAAGAATCAAAAACAGGCAAATTAGCCAACATCAAGTTAAACAGTAAAGTGATTAAATACATAAGGAGAATTCAACAAGAGCACCCAATGCATATTTACTTGTTTCAATCATATCGAAACCAACAGGCAATTAATGGAATGCCAAAACCACTATCAAGACGTTCAGTAACAAAAGCGTTTGCCCTGGTTGGTGAGGAGTTAAAGCTTAACCTAGGTACTCACTCGATGCGTAAGACTAGAGGTTATCATCTATATAAACAAACAAAAGACATAGGCAGGGTAATGAAAATGTTACGTCATGGCTCAGAAGGCGTAACACTGAGATATATAGGTATAACCCAGGATAACATTGATAAAGATTTTGTTGAACTGGAGATATAAATGAAAGAGGGGGCTTTCCCTTCTTTTTTATTTTTTTAATTCTGAATTTGATT
The DNA here is from genome assembly GCA_913058405.1 of uncultured Colwellia sp. Lineage (GTDB taxonomy): Bacteria > Pseudomonadota > Gammaproteobacteria > Enterobacterales > Alteromonadaceae > Colwellia. Next base: position 1,908 of record CAJXRC010000355.1, read on the forward strand.
TTTTATACTTTGCGCCTATTTTATGAATCCATTTTAATTGGGGGTTTGGGGGGATAAAAAGTTAAGTAGTTATACTTGTAAGTATAACTACGACATCATTAGAAAGTTAGAAAAGAAATAGTTAAGTAGACTACTTAAGTCTCACTTTAAGATTTAATAGTGATTTATCAATATATTCATTTCAAATAATATAGATAAAATTATTCCACCTATATTTTTTTACCTTGAATAGCCCCGGAGCGTAAGCGCGCGCCTACGGTTGAATCAACAATAGCATCTTTGATTTTAGATATTTTATCATTTGCCATAACCGCAACCTCAACATGCTTCGCAAGTAACTCTAACTCAGGCTTTCCTTTAAGGTGTGACTCAATAATAGTAACTCCACTCTCCCTAGTTTCAGCTAACGCTAACTCTCCAATTATTAGGTCTAAAGTACTGCCATCAATAATTCTTTTTTCTTTTGGTTCATTTTTTTTAATAGATTTTTTTACAACTTTAAGTGAAAACTCGTAATCTTCGGAGTCTATTTTTTTTAAATCAGCATCACTTAAATTATCAACAAGAGATACCAATAGAGTTAAGTAGTTTTTTAGTGTGGTTTGATGGTTCATTTTAACCCTCTAGTTTGGAGTCGAACTCCCCGACAAATACTTCAATTTCATCTACAACTGTTGTATGGGTTCGGTTAGAGTATGAATTCAATACGACAGGCATGCCGTTCCTTGGAGCGTCTGCAAAAATAGTTTTGTTTTCTCTGAAAATCGCATCAAAAACAGGAACCCCTAGTCGCTTTGTTTGTGCTATATACTGCCTTTGAGCAGAAATAGGCTGACCTGAAGTCATTTGAATCATTGTAAAAACAACACCCATGAATTCAGGGGAGGATTCATTGAAGTCTTCATCTTTTTTTGCGTAAAAATTAAAATCATCAACAAGTGTTTCAACGCTTTTTATTAAGTAATCAATCCCTAGTGTTGATAAGTAATCTGGTTTTGCTGGAACCAAAATTTTATCAGATGCTATAAGTGCATTTTTAGTGACAATATTAAAATTAGGGGGGCAATCGATTAGTACAACATCATAGTTCATTTTTAACGCTAAGATGTTGAGCTCTTCACGAAGTTTACCATGTACTTTTAGGTATTTTTTCTGAGCTTGAGTTGGGCTTGCTCCACCAAGTAAGGTGGCAAGCTCAAGGTCTACATTTATCAAACCTAAATGAGAGGAGATAAGGTCAATACAGCCACCTCGGTTATTTCGCTCTAGAAATTTATTAACTACCTCCGGCCTGACTCTTAAATCAGATAGGGGCATGGTAGGGTTTCCTTGGCTTATACAATCAAACCAACTTTTTATGGTTCGGCTTTCTTTGATATGTGTGTCCCAATAATCAGGGGTCATAAAGGAGAATGTTAAGCTTGCTTGAGCGTCCATATCAAGTATTAATACACTCTTTCCTTGCCATGCCAATTCAGCAGCTAGATTGGATGTAACTGTTGTTTTACCTACGCCACCTTTATAATTTATAACTGAAACAATTTCCATATTTTTACTCCATGAAATTTAGATTATAGGAATTCCTAACCTTAAGAAATATAACCATAACATCTCTTGTGTTATGTGACTTGAATCATCTTAATATCACATAAATTAAATTACTTAGAAACCACCAGTAATATCTTTAATTACTATTGCCCTGTCTCTTATACACATCTGACGCTGCCGACGAAGAG
>CAJXRC010000356.1 GCA_913058405.1 uncultured Colwellia sp.
CTAAAGGCGTTTCTAATTCCAGCTGAATCATGCATCTTCAAGTGGAACGGGTATACTTAAACACGCTATAATCATTGAATTACTAATGATTTATTCTTTTTCCCCACGTTGGAATATTGCTTGTGCTTGAAAAAACGTTACTAAAAATTGCTTTAGATCTGAGTTTAAGTTTACCTAAAAAAGCCCATTATCAGCGTTTAATGTTGGCCGTTAATGAAGTGATGCCTTGTGATGCGGTAGCCTTACTGGTATTACAAGATGATTATTTGGTTCCTGTCGCGGTTGACGGTTTGTCACCCGAAGTACTGGGAATGCGCTTTTCTCCTGAAGAACACCCAAGATTAAAAGCTATTTTATCTTCGCGTAAACCCATTCGTTTTGATGCTGACTCAAGTTACCCTGACCCTTATGATGGCCTGCTATCGATAGACCCCAAACGTGTACTTGATGTTCACGACTGTATGGGCTGCTGCTTATATGTTGAGGAGAATCTTGTTGGCGTACTCACGCTGGATGCGTTGCAAGTTGGTGCTTTTAGTAATATCGATGATATTACGGTTGCTACTTTAGCTGCGCTTGCGGCGGCAACGATACGTAATGCTAACTGTATTGCTGTATTAGAAAAAAGAAATGAGAAAGCATTGTGTTTGACCAATGAACTGGTGAAAGACGCGCATAAAGCAAAAGGTGACGATTTTGTCGGTGAAAGCCCGAAAATGCTGGAATTAAAAAACGAGATTAAAGTCGTGGCGAATTCAGAGCTTTCGGTATTAATTACCGGAGAAACCGGTGTGGGTAAAGAGGTTGTTGCACGTACTGTTCATGCGCAATCACGAAGAAGTGAAGAAGCCATCGTGCAAATAAATTGTGCGGCTTTGTCAGAAAATATAGCGGAAAGTGAATTGTTTGGTCATGTAAAAGGCTCGTTTACCGGTGCTAATAAAGATCGCATGGGTAAGTTTGAACTCGCCAATCACGGTACGTTATTCTTAGACGAAATAGGTGAACTCTCTTTAAATCTTCAAGCAAAATTATTAAGAGCTATCCAAGAGGGCGAGATACAGCGGGTTGGTGCGGATAAAAACTTCTATGTTGATGTGCGAATTATTGCTGCGACTAATCGAGATTTATCCGAAGAAGTTGCTCAAGGGCGGTTCAGAGAAGATCTTTATCACAGGTTAAGTGTCTTTCCGCTAAATGTACCGCCTTTACGTGAACGAATTGATGACATTCCACCGTTAAGTGGCTTTATCTTAAATAATATTAAAGGAAAAATTGGCACCAACAATGTCAGAGTGAGTAAAACGGCTATGCACCAACTCATGCAATACGATTGGCCAGGCAATGTCAGAGAGCTGCAACACGTGCTTATGCGTGCAGCGTTGAGATCGGCAGCCAGTGCAGAAGGAAAAGTAGCAGTGATAGAGCTTAAACATTTAGGTTCAGATTTTGTTGCGGATAGCGTTGTTGAAAGTGGCAGTATTACCCCTGTAATGTCTACTGACAATAAATCATTTAACGAAATATTATCTGATTTTCAACGACAATTGATCACACAAGCAATGGAAGATAATGATCATGTGTGGGCAAAAGCTGCACGTCAACTGCAACTTGATAGAGGCAATTTATATCGTCAAGCGAAACGTCTAGGGCTAACCTAAGTTTTATAATTAACAGCATGAAGCCAATAATCAAAATGAAGCCAATAATTTATTATTGGCTTCATTTTTTGTGGCTACTTATTTCATGAGTTCACTTATTTAAAGAAGTTGGTTATTTTAAACTGGCAAAATAGGCAGAAAGGTTCTCAATATCACTATCAGATAATGCACTAGCCATGCCTTGCATCACAGCCGCTTGTCCACCATTTCTCTCCTTAGAACGATACGCTTTTAAAACACTAACTAAATACTGCTGGTTCTGTCCAGCAAGATTTGGGTAAGTCGGGATCATCGCTTTCCCTTTTGCACCATGACAGCCTGCACACATACCTGATTTGGCTTTACCAGCGGCAACATCTCCAGCGAAACTGCTAAAAGATAATGTTGCTAGTGCAAGTGTTACTGAACTCAAGAGTAATTTTTTCATAATTTTCCTTAGATTAATGTTAGACCTACTCAAGTAATAGCAACCACTGTGCCATGTTATATCTACTTGTTTTGATGGGGCTTTTTCAATCCTTTGATTTCTTTAATTTAGTTTGATGTCATAACGACTCGATAACTTGAGTTATATGGACACGTTTACCCTATATTGTAATTACTGTTTTATTTATCTTAATGATTTATAAGCTTTTATTATTATGGCATGCCTTCTGCAGTACCATTACTGCAATATGTGTTACATGAGTTCCTCAAGCGTCCTGAAACACGCCTCTTCAAGTGGCTTGGGTATAAGTGAAAATCACCATGAATTAACCCACATATTTCGTTATTTAAAAAATATCAATTCTTCAAGTTACTGAGGCAACCCTGAGAATATGCTAACTGTACCAAGGAGGTACTTATGAAAACCCTAACTACAGATGTTGCGATTATCGGTGCAGGTCCCGTTGGTTTATTTCAGATATTCGAGCTTGGCTTACAAGGTTTAAATACGGTTGTGATTGATAGTTTGCCGGAAATAGGAGGCCAATGCAGTGAGCTATATCCAGATAAACCTATCTACGATATTCCTGCATTGCCTAACGCAAAAGCACATGACGTGATAGATAATCTTTGGCAGCAAGCCGCTATTTTTGACCCTACATTTTTATTGGCTGAACGAGTGGAACATCTCGAGAAAGTCTCAGAGCATTCTTTCATTGTCACTACACATAAACAGACTAGGATTCACTGTCGCGCAGTTATTATTGCGGCGGGTAACGGCGCTTTTTCACCTGTTAAATTAAAACTGCCATTAATTGATAAATTTGAAGATAAACAACTGTTTTATCGTATTAGTAATATCGAAGATTTCAGAGATAAAAATGTGGTTGTACTGGGCGGTGGTGATTCCGCTTTGGATTGGAGTTTAACGCTACAAAAAATAGCTAAAAGTGTACTTCTTATTCATCGAAGTACTAATTTTAAAGCAGCAAAAAGCAGCGTTAATAAGATGTATGAGTTATGTGAACAACTAAAAATGCAGTTTTTATGTGGGCAATTGAGCAGTTTTCAAGAAGAAGAAAATAACTTAACGGGACTGACGATTACTTCAAAAGATGGCGTTAACCGCAGAGTAAAACTTGATGAACTCGTCGTTCTTTTTGGGATGTCGCCCAAACTTGGACCAATAGATAATTGGCAACTTGCAATGCATCAACACCAAATAAAAGTCGATACGCAATCATTTCAAACATCAGTAACTGGCATTTATGCCGTGGGCGATATTAATTATTATCCCGGTAAAAGAAAACTTATTCTGAGCGGCTTTCATGAGGCAGCGTTAGCGGCGTTTTCTATTGCCGAAACCGTTTTAGAGAAAGACCGTATTCCCACGTTATACACAACGACGAGTCCGGTCTGTCTCTTATACACATCTGACGCTGCCGACGAAGAGGATAGTGTAGATCT
>CAJXRC010000357.1 GCA_913058405.1 uncultured Colwellia sp.
TTACATGCTGCGTTATTGATTTTGACAAGGGAATAACCATTCTCTTCAATCAATGCCTTACCTATAAGCCTTTTAATTCTCGCTGAGTGGGAAAGAACTTAATCAACTTGGTATGACTTAACCGTTCAATAATTAATAGGAAACATTATGTTTAATATATTTAAGGCTAACAAAGCGCAAACTAACGATGACGTATCAGCACACTCAACCGAATTCGAAAGTGCTGTTAAAAGTAACTCAAAAGAGGAAGGAGAGAAGAAAAAAGTTCATGGCGAAGATGGGGTATGTTGTGGTGGTTGTGGAGGAGAATAGTGCAGAGTCCGCGATAACAATAGACGAAAAAAAGGCTGATTACGCTTGAGCTGACATTGCTTAAATAGATATTCAATTAATAAAGGTATAAACATAGAGGAGTAAATTACTCATACTTTAGCATGACGACGATTAGGTTTACATTTGTTATCTACTTGTAATATATGGTTTTATTTTGTATTTGTTGCTTTGTAACTGACTTCACTTTGATTGATTTTTGACGAAGACTGCACCATCATCAGCGTTAATTATGATCTCAGGAATGTTTATGAAAAGCGTCTCAGCCTGTCTAAGCTTTTTTATTATCTTGCCCGCAATAGGACAAGATATAAATGATATGGAAAAAATCAATGTTTATGGACAAACACCACTGTCGAGTACTGTTGCAAGTGATTACAGTGCTTTTGGCAGTGTTCAAACGATAGATGCACAAGCGCTTGTTCAATCGCAAGCTATCTCGTTAGCTGAACACATGAAAAATCAGCTGACGAGCTTGCATATAAATGATGTGCAAAATAATCCATTTCAGCCTGATGTTCAGTACAGAGGATTTACTGCTTCACCGCTATTAGGCTTACCACAGGGGATCTCTGTTTACTTAAATGGCGTACGATTTAATGAGCCCTTTGGTGATACCGTTAACTGGGATTTAATACCACTTGCAGCCCTTGAAACAGTCGCTTTATATTCTGGTTCAAATCCTGCGTTTGGCCAAAATACCTTAGGTGGCGCACTCGCACTACAGACAAAAAATGGCTTTAGCTACATACAAAATGAAGTTGAGGCTCGTTTTGGTAGTTTCGGACAACAACAATACACGCTGCAATCTGGCGGTAATGAGGGGAACTGGGGTTATTATGTTGTGGCCAATAAGTATCAAGAAGATGGTTGGCGAGATCATTCTGCAAGTGAATTGCAGCAGATGCTGGCAACGCTCACTTATGCCAGTGAAAGTCGCACCATAGATTTTATTTTTTCTGCCAATAATAACGAAATGCTTGGTAATGGCGCGGTGCCAGAAAAGCTTGCTGGATTAGCGGGTCGAAGCGCTATTTATACCCAGCCGGATAAAACTGATACCAGTTTTCAGCAGTTTATTGTTAAGGCCGACAATGTGATTAACGATCAAATGTCATGGCAGGTAAATGTTTATTATCGCCAAAACGAAATTAACAGCTTAAATGGTGATGACAGTGATTATGAAGAGTGTGAGTCTGGCGAGCTTTATAGTTTGTGTGAAGAGGAGGAAGATGGCTCGTTAGAACGCGTTCATTTTGTAGGTTACGATGAAGATGTTTGGTTAAGTGAACTAAGTGATATTGATGCAGATGATATCGATGGTACCTTGAATACAGGGTTAACGGATAACGAAAGTTATGGCGCTGCGCTGCAATGGGTTGGATTAAGCCACTTTGATGCTTCTGACTCTTTCTATGCTGTTGATAACGAATTTATTTTTGGCTTGGGCGTTGACCAAGCGCAAATAAGTTTTGATAGCGGCACCCAATTTGGCATACTTCATAATGAAACAGTAGACGATGACCGCTCGGTAACGGGTATCGGTTTGTATGATAGTGAGTCACGTGTAAGTTTAAAGGTGAGAACGCAACAGCAATACCTTTACTTTTTAAATGCGATGACATTTGGTGAAAATTTTACCCTTAACCTCGCAGGTCGTTACAATTACACTGATGTGAGCATGAGAGATCAAATAGAGACGGGTAAAGGCTCATTAAACGGTGAGCATGTTTTTCATCGTTTTAATCCCGCTATTTCTGTTAATTATCAGCTTAATCAAGAATACACAGTTAAGTTGAGCTACAGTGAATCTTCACGTACACCAAGCCCGGCTGAATTGAGTTGTGCGGATGAAGAAGATCCGTGCAAACTACCCAATGCTTTTGTGGCCGATCCTCCACTAGAACAGGTTGTTGCTAAAACAACAGAAGCATCGTTACATTATGATAATGAAAAATTTTCAGCGTTAGCCACAGTGTTCTCAACCTTGAGTTTTCAAGACATTATCTTTCAGCAAGCGGGTGAAAGATCAAACGAAGGATACTTTATCAACCTTGATAAAACGCAACGACAAGGGCTAGAGCTTGCTTTTTCTACTCGTGTGGGTGATGTTGATTTGAACGCGAGTTATAACTATTTAAAAGCAACGTTTGAATCTCCTTTTGTTTCTTTTAGTCCTGTTAATCCTTTAGGACCGGACAGACAAGTTAACCCAGGTGATGAAATTCCTGGACAACCTCAGAACCAGTTTAAATTCCACATAAATTGGTTGGTCAACGATCAGATAAATGTCGGCACAGAGTTTTTATATGCTTCTTCATCGTATTATCGTGGTGATGAAGCCAACGAGAATAAACAAATACCGGGTTATTCGGTTACCAATATTTATCTTAATTATCAAATTAATGAGCGACTGCGTTTATCTGCGAAAGTGGATAATTTATTCGACCGCGAATTTGATACCTTTGGTACCTATGGTGAAGCAGATGAGGTGCTAGGGGAATTATACCCAGATACTGAATTTGATGAATACTTTGTTGGCCCATCAAGACCACGCGCTTTTAGCGTCAGTGTTAACTATCAATTCTAAATAGGTAAACCAATACTGCTGCACACTCACTAAAAGACGAGGGTTGTCATACTAAAGGAGGAAAGCATTGTTGCGGCAGTAAGCATAGGATTAGGGTATGTATTGTGTCTATTATAAGATCAAATCGATGTACAAACACGCTTATCCTGCCTACTTTTCTTATTGCGCCATATCACTCACCAGTTTGAGTGGAATAGCGCTGGCAGATGATAATCAACCAATTGAACAAAGCAATTCATCGCCTACTGAAGTTATTGTCATTACCGGCAGTCGACAAGCCTCTGACTTGTTGAGGTTTTCCGGTAATATTGATCGCATCTCCACTGAAGATATCGACATTGTTAGCGCTGTTCACCCTAGCGAAATCCTTAATCGTGCAACGGGTGTTCATATTCAAACCAATAATGGTATGGAAACACTGCCCTCGGTTCGCTCCCCGGTATTAACAGGGCCGGGAGCTGCAGGCGCCTTTTTATTCTTAGAAGATGGTATCGCTACGCGCTCTGCTGGTTTTGCTAATAATAATGCGTTATCAGAGCTGAACCTTGCGCAAGCCAGTGAAATAGAAGTTATCCTGTCTCTTATACACATCTCCGAGCCCACGAGACCGTACTAGATCTCGT
>CAJXRC010000358.1 GCA_913058405.1 uncultured Colwellia sp.
GAGATCTAGTACGGTCTCGTGGGCTCGGAGATGTGTATAAGAGACAGGGGTTTGTAGTGTTAAATCTCCGAGTAGAGTTCAAATCTCTATCTCAACGCCATATTAAGAAAAACCGCTAATCGAAAGATTAGCTGTTTTTTGCTTTCTGGTGTCTAAAAATAAACAGTGCAGAGTCTATTGTCTTAAACCTCTCCGTAGAGTTCGAGTCTTTAACTCATGGCTACAATCTTTTGTGAAATAGCACTCATGGGCCTGAGTTTAGAACCCTTTATTGTTGCTTAAGTTGGCGATACTTCTATTTTACTAATCACATATATCAAATAACCCATTATTATTAATTAGTTTATTTTTCCAAACATTTAAAAATGTTCCTGTGCTTTTTAAAAAAACTTAAGGTTATGTTGTAAGAAAATTAAACCAGTCATTTAAGCCGGACAAAAAACAGTTGGCTATATTTAGCTTGGTTCCATATTATAACCAACAATTTTGTCAGCTTAAGTGGGTGTTAGTTGCAAGTTGTATGCAATAAGCTTCATACGAATAAAATGAAAGATCGTGATTAGAAATTCGTAATTATTGCTGTAATTGTGTTTATCTTAGATGAAAAATTTTAATACTATTTCAAGAAAGGAAAAATCAATATTATTTTTAAAGCGATTGCATCAACCATGTTGCTTTTAACGGGTATAACGTAGTTAATTGAGAACATTATGAACAAAACAATTATCCGTTACTTCGGTGCAGAAAATGAATCCAACTAAAAAAGCGTTCAATGGGGAAAACTAACCGTTGCTTTCTTCCATTCCGTTCAAAATTTAGTAAACTACTTTTTGCCTGTTTATAGAACATTAGGATTCAAGACTAGCTCATCTATATATTTTATACATTACCAACACCTCCATCTATCAATAGTTCTGATCCAAGCATATAAGTAGATTCATCTGAAGCCATAAAAACAGCCGCTTTTGCAATTTCTAATGTACTGCCCATTCGTTTAAGAGGAATAATATTTTTAACTTCTTCTACTAGCGCTTCTTCTTGCTCTTGATCTAAACCAAATTTTTTAAACGCATCAGTATGCGTTGGACCAGGGCTTAACGTATTGACGCGAATGCCTCGGCCTTTTAATTCACCTGATAGCGTGCGGGCTAATGATATAAGTCCAGCTTTACTGGCGGCGTAGACGCTACTTTGAGGTAAACCAATTTGTGCTGATACACTTCCACAAAGGATGATTGAGGCTGACTCTGAAAGCAACGGTAAAAGTGATTGAATAAGAAAAAAAGGCCCCTTTAGGTTAGTATTCATAACTTGATCAAAACTGTTTTCATCCCATTTTTCTAATGGTTTGTGAGTAACGTCACCTGCATTAATGTACAGGATATCGAGTTTAGGAAAAATATCGACTAGCTGTTTGGCCAATGCCTTTTGATCTTCGATTACGCCAGCATTACTTTTTATTAAAAAAACATCATTTCCGAATTTTTTTTTAGCTAAGTGTAAACCTTTACTACTTCGTCCTGTAATTGCTAATGTGGCTCCTTCTTGTAAAAATTGTTTAGCTGTTTCAAATCCAATACCTGCTGTACCACCTGTAATTAAGGCAAATTTATTTTTTAGTCTATTCATAGTTAATACCACCTAACTTGTTGTTTTCGTGAAAAGAAGGCATTATCTATGCATTAGTATGTATTTGATAGTAGGTACCAATAGGGTACTAAGGAGAAAGCTGAAATGAGTTCAATAAATACATCACCTAAAGAAAGCTGCCCTATGGTGGACTTTGTTAATATAATCTCAGGAAAATGGGCGATACCAATTCTCTATCGATTAATAGTAGAGGACGATGTTATTCGCTTTGGGGCGTTACAAAGAGCGGTTGCTCCTATTACACAGAAAGAGCTAACTAAACAATTAAGGATCTTTGAAGGTCTAGGATTGGTACATCGTACTGTGTATCCTGAAATGCCACCTCGGGTCGAATATCAAATCACAGATTTAGGCAAGACCCTAAAACCCACTCTAGATTCTTTGGCTCAATGGATGCGAGAACATCGACCCCAGTTAATAATATGAGAGTGCAAGGTTCCTTTACCAGCATTTTTAATGATTGAACTCTCACTATTAAAACTTGATTGTGTAATTATCTGAAAAGGGCATATTAAACTTGCCTTAATATTCCTAAATTTAACGAATGGGCAAAATTTTTTGTTAAAAACAAGTGCCCATATTTTAAGAAGCCGCGACTTTAATGAGTCGTGTTTTTTCCGTTTATAATTTGATACTTTCAATGGTAACGGGAATAAGAAGTTTTAATATATAATATTCGACACACGTACTCATAATTGATTATTTAACGCGGAACTTTACATGAAGCTAGAACAAATTTTATTGGCAATAAGTAATACAAATGACAATGACTTAACTATTGCAGGTCTAGAGGCTGCAAAAGATAATTGGTCGACTTTTTATCCTGAGTTAGAACGGCTAATGGATCAATTTATTGCGGATGATACATCGTTAACAGATGAACAAGAGGCGATTGTATTTTTCGGTACTTTATTATTAGCGGAATTAAAATATTCCCCAGCGTTAGCAAAATGTTTACAGTTATTTGCCCGCAGTGACACGTTTTTAACGCCCATTGAAGCTATATTTGGTGATGCTCTCACTGAATTAACGCCAACCTTATTTTTTAATGTGGCTGATGGTAGTTCACAAACATTGTCTGATTATATTATTGATGGTCATCAAGCTATGTATTGCAAAGCATCTGCTATGGAAGCTGTATTTGCTCAATACGAAGTAGGGGGCATTGATAAGGCTGAATTAGTTGAACATGTAACGCGATGGTTAGCTGCATTTTTGGCTCTACCGAGTGCAATCAATAGCTTTTTAATTAGTGTATTAGCAGACTCTTGCATTAAATATCAACTTGATGACTTTAGACCTCAGTTTATTGACCTATGTGACAAAGATTTATTTGATGAAGAACGCTTTGAACAATGTGAAGTAAAAGCGTGGGATAGGAATGATACAGCTACGCTGATTGAATCTGGCGCCATTCAAACTAAATTTAATGTTGTTGATACCTTAAACGCTTGGATTGTTAATGATTTAGACGATGAAGTAGCTGACAATATGGCAAACGAAGACTCTGATGCATTTAAATCGTTAATGGGTGAAGGCGGTTTATTAGCTGATATCCTATACGACGAAAGTACAATTTTAGAGAACAGCGTGCCGGTTAGTTCATTACCTACAGCTGGCCGCAATGATCCTTGTCCGTGTGGCAGTGGAAAGAAGTATAAGAAGTGTTGTTTAAGGTAGGGCCAGTATACTGAAATAGCTCATTGTGCGTTACTTGTGAAGCATAACTGCATTTTCAAAGTGTACACTTCGTATTGGTTATTTATTTACTGTAATGGCAATTTTATCGTACAAAACCAGCACCACACTCGCCCCATTCTGTTCGACACATTAAGCTGTCTCTTATACACATCTGACGCTGCCGACGAAGAGGATAGTGTAGAT
>CAJXRC010000359.1 GCA_913058405.1 uncultured Colwellia sp.
CGAGATCTAGTACGGTCTCGTGGGCTCGGAGATGTGTATAAGAGACAGGTTATATAATGACTAATAGGTAATAAGGCCCGCCATAGTTGCGCTAATAAAGGCATATCAGTTGTTGGAAATGTGACCCCCATAAAAGCAAATGCAGGGGCCGCGAATCCCGCCACCAGACTCATAGCACGTGTGACATCAAGGGTAATAAAGAAAAACAACGTTGCAACGCTTGCGCAGGCTACGACCAAGAAGAATTGAGCTAATATCAATAAAAGCCAATTTCCATGCATGGGCCACTGCAATGTGCCGTAAAACACACTGAGATATACAATACCTTGCATCCAAAAAATTAAAATATACGGGATTAGCCTTTTCAATTCTTCATTAAAATTAAGATGAGCAAGCCATTCTTCTAATGAAGAATTTTGCAGAGGCTTTGCCCAAACAAGCACGATAGTCGCAATAATAAGAATTTGCCACATGGCAGGAATAACCGCTGTAACAAGAAATTGACCATAATGCGTATTAGCATTAAATAATGGTGATATTTGTGACGAAATAGGTAGTGCTTCCCCTATCGCTTGTTTTACGTTACCACGCGTATTTACTAAGTTTTTAAAAGTTTCTATTTGGGCGACATACGTGCCATGAGCACTTAATATGGCGGAATTAATTAACTTACCAATTAATATAAACTGACTATTATAAAAGGCTGTCACTTGAGGCGCTTTGCCCAACAAGGTGCTTTTTTCTAAGGAGTTTGGAATGATGACTAACGCATAGATACTCCCTTCCCTAAGGGCTGCGTTGGCATGTTCCATGGAGTTAAAATGGTTTACTACGGCTAAGGTAGGACTGGCATTATAATATCGTATGAGAGAACGTGATACTGAACTGTTGTCGTGATCTACTACACCAATAGGTAAATCGCGCGCAATACCTGCAGAAAAGACGCCCCATATCGCGATAGCAAGTATTACTGGCAACCAAAAAAGCAATGCTTTTAACCAAGCATCATGACAAATTAATTGCCATTCATTTTTAATGCTTTGTAATAGCTTCACCTTACTATTTAGTCACACTGGTTAGTAATACAGTCATACCGACTCTTAACAAAGGAATGTGCTCAAGTGGCCTCGCTTCGACTTCAAATGTTTTCATATCAAAGCCTTGAGCGCTATCTGTTGCTCGCCAAGTAGCAAAGTCACCCATAACAGAAATATGCGATATTTCAAAAGTAAAAATCTCCTCGCCTAGCGCTGGAATGGCCACTTCTATTTTTTGCCCTTGAGGGAAGTCTTTCAATTTATCTTCTCTAATATGAAAAATGGCCCATGCGTCATTTATATCTACAATAGTAACGACAGGAAAACCTTGAGGGGCTAATTCGCCTTCTTGAAGTAAGACTTGACTGACTTCACCGTTATGCCAGCTTTCTATTTTAGTATCTGCAATGTAAGCCTCAACTTCAGCTACAGCACCAGCGGCCATATTCTCTTTTTCTTTTGCCGCTTTTTTTACTTCATCGCGTGCACCTTCTTTAGTTAGGGCATACATTTGATAAGCGGAGCCTTCATTATATTTTGCCGCTTGCCATTGCGTATAAACTTCATCACGCTTTTGCTCGGCGACAATACCATCGTTAAATAAGTTATTGACTCGGTTATAGGTTTTTTCCATTAACTCATTCGCTGCTTTTGCTTTCTCCCACTGAGTTTTAGCTGCGGCTATCTCTTGAATTCTTGCACCTTTTTCCGCTTGTTCAGCTAATGCCCCTGCTGCTTTTTCACCTGCTTTTGCTTGTTGAAGCTTTGCTTGTATCTCAGGACTTAACAGGGTGAATATCATCTGTCCCCTTGATACTTTATCTCCTTTTCTGACAAGCACTTGCTCTATTCGACCAGATATTTTCGATGATATACTAAAGTTTTGCGCCTCAATTTGACCTTGTATTCTTTCAGGGAGAGGCTGATAAGCTTGATAAAAAGTATAAATCAGCCAAATCACTAAAGCGATTATCATTAAAATTATTGGCCAAGTTCTGCTTGTTTTTTTCAAATTGTGCATCACTATTTAACCTCTATACCTTGATAAGATTGATAATGTTTAAAGTTATGAATGTCTACGCTTAACGCGAGTAACTTAGAAAGAGATAACATGTATTGATACGCAGCAACAAAGCGTTGGGTTCTTATACTCGCAACAAATAATTCTGCATCCACAACATCTATTGATGTTGATACCCCCTGCTTAAAGGCTTTAGTGCGTAACCTTAAATTTTCATCCGCTAACGCTAAACTTGATGCAAGACCTTGATATTCTTCTAGAGATTGATTTGCTTCTCGGTAGGATTTTTCCACCAAAACAGATAAATCTTGCACGGCTTGTGCTTTAAGATATTTTATTTGCATTACTGAACTATGCGCTGCTTTCATTTTTCCTGAACGACCAGAGGTATCGAGAATCGGAACCTTTACCCCAACCCCTATTTCCCAATCAGGTGCTATTTGAGAAGCTAAATTATCTTCCTCATACAAGTTATAGTTTCCATAAAGATAGACTTCAGGGTAATATTTTCCTTTCTCTATCTCGATTAATCCGACTGCTTGTTTCTCTTTAGAATCAAGCATTTTTAGTGCTGGAAAATCAGCTAGTGACTTATCTAAATAGTTAGACATTTGAGGTAAGGATTCATTAATGAATAGTGTCGTTGTCGGTGTGATTTTTGCTCGGGTTTTAAGTAATCGGCCTAAGGCGATTTGTGCGATTTCAGCATCTCGAAGTGATTTTTTTCGCTCTACTTGGGATTTATCTAATGAAACCTGTGCTTGTAAACGTTCTAGTTTATTTATTTGCCCTTGTTCTTCTAGTTTTACAGCATTTTCATAGTGCGTCTTTAACCCTTGCTCTACATCTATTCTCGTTTGAAGTACTTGCTCAGAAAGTACTACTGCAAAATAATACTTCACTAAGTCTTCAAATTTTTCTAGCTGTTTCATCGTCAGTAAATGACTTGCTTCATCATTTTGGGCTTTAGCAATTCCTTGAACAGCACTGACACGTCCTCCTGTGTAAACGGGCCATAAAGCACGGATTGAACTAGTGAAAATATCACGTTCAGATAAAGTCGAAGTAAAAAAGCTATCTAAGTTATCCGTCGTTATACCAAAAGCTTCATTGATGCTATCAATAGGCATACTAGCTATCACTTCAGAAGGTCTGACTTTAACTGCATGGTCTAAACGTGTGTAGTTTGCCCCTAAAGAAATACTGGGTAATAAGAGGTCACTTGCAGCTTCTTGTAAATATTGAGATCGTTCAATGTTTTGTTTCTCTGCCGCGAGTGCATCACTTTCTTTCAGTACAGTTTTCCATGCTTGGGAAAAGGTGAATGTTTGAGCCGAAATAGGCTTGCTTGATAAGCTTATAACTACGATTAAAACTGCCAGTAAAATTACATTATTTTTCATGATATAACCTATCATTTACCTTGTTTATCAATCTGATAATAAACTCTACTCTCTATCATCTAGCC
>CAJXRC010000360.1 GCA_913058405.1 uncultured Colwellia sp.
TCGGCAGCGTCAGATGTGTATAAGAGACAGTCAATATACTTTCTGCCTTCTAACTGGGTCTTGGCTTGTTTTAGCTCATTTCGCAAAGACTGTACGGCTTTAAATCGTTCGTTAGCGACGGAAATAATGCTTTTGAGTCGTTGAGGCAAAATCTCATTAACGACATATGCACTTACGCCTGATTTGATGGCAGTTTTAATCACATTAGGAGAATCATTCTCAGCAAATATAACAATGGGCAAAGGTAATAATTGGTTTATTTCAGCAAGTTCTTTAAAGATTTCCTCACTGGGAAAGTCAGTGGCTAAAATGAGAATACTAGGATTACATAAATCAATTTGTTCAATGATATTCTCATCAAATGAGCTGTGTTTAGTTATGTGATAACCAAAATCCGTTAGTGCCTTTTTAAGCAAAGAACTTCCCATGGGTTGCTCTTCAATTAACAATACGGTGATATCTTCTCTTACAGAACCACTTACTTTTTTATGCAAATTTTGTTTTTTTTCAAACCGCTTATCGTTAAGGCTCATATTCTTTTCAACCTAGGTCTTATTTTAGTTTCTATGATGTCATTACAATTGCTTCTTTCATTAAAACCTAATACAAAATCCAAGCCAGTTATTATTATCTTTAAATTACATAAACTTAATGTATTGTTCGTCATGGGACTTATGGTTACTTGCACCACAAAAGCTAAAACTCAATATAACAGCGCACATCAAAGTATCATCGGTTAATCACTGAACGATTACATAACGTCAATAAAAACAAGAGCTATCAGGAGTAAACGACATTAGAAATAGTCATGTATATCTCGCCGCCGCGATAATTGTGCTGTCTACAGCCAAGTATGTCGACAGACGAAAGGATATTCGTTTGCGGTTATTTTGATTGGGGTTTATTAGAGGTAATGGGTGTTCAATCTGATGTAGTACATTTTATCTGCCCTGTGAGTACGCATAATCTTTGAGTTTAATAATCAGTCAATAAGATGGTAGAGGCAACCTACCTTTTGAGGTTGCCACACTGTTTTGTTCTTCGACTCTATTTGGAGAGCTCTGCAGCAGTATCTACAAAAATGCCCTGCATGTCTTTAGCCTCGCGTTCAGTTTGACCGCCATGTTTAAGAAATGCAGCAATGATGGCTTGTGTTTTTTCTTCTTTCGCTCGCTCTAAAAAGTAGCGTAACTCAAGTTCTGTGCCGACAGCTTCATCTTTGATCGAGGCGGCAATAATTTCTTTGTACATCACAATGTCGCGGATCTCCCAACCGACAATAATTGATAACAATTGCGCTAAAAATGCATCAAGCTCAGCTTTAAGAACAAACTGAGTGATTATATTTAAAGTTTCGGCTTGTTGTGCTGTAAAGTCAGCGCCAGTTAGTAATGCTTGAAGTGCTTTACCCTTTCCTAAACGGCGAGCAAACTGCACTGCGCCTTGACCGCCCGTTGGAATGTTAATATATAATTCCGGTTGAGCAAAAGCCGAATTTTCCGTGCCATATGCTAAATCACATGCCATAACAAACTCATTACCGCCACCACGAGCCACACCGTCAACTACAGCAATAGAGAGCTGCTTCATCGCTTTGATATTAGCAATCATGTGATTAAACTCTATTGATGCGGCTTGTCCACCTGACGTTCCGTTAATAACATTAAGATCTAAGTGGGCAATAAAAAATGCCTCATTAAACGATTTAAAAACAACAATTTTAGTTTCACGATCATCTTTTAATGACAGAATAAATGCGTTTAACTCGTTAATTAAATCAATCGTTAAAATATTTACAGGAGGGTTTTTAATTAACACAGTAGCCACGCCAGCTTCTTGGGTTATCATTAATTTTTTCATTTTATTCTTCCTCATCAGATAGTTAGTGCTGCGACAATTAATCCGTCACGTCGAGTTTACGCAGCTATAATACGATTAAGATAAGTATCTAAAAACAAGGTAAAATGAACTATACTGATTCCAAACAGGAACCAATGAGGTGAGTATGGATCTCGCTAGCCGATTGCTGCTTTTACTAGAAGTCTCAGAACTAGGTAGCTTTGTAAAAGTTTCAGAGCTTAGAAATGTCAACAGATCTGCTATTTCTAAGCAAATAGGGAAGCTTGAAAAAGAGCTTGGCGTACATTTATTAAATCGTACTACCCGCTCATTATCATTAACGGCCGCAGGCTCTGAAATGGTGAATCAAGCAAAACAACTAAGAGACTTACTTAATAACTCAAAACGCTTAGCAGAAAACTATCACAGTGAGCCAAGAGGAGAGCTAAAAATTTCCAGCTCTACCCTGTTTGGTCGCCAATATGTGCAGCAAGCTGTTTTGAAGTTTCAGGCGCAGTATCCGGATATTCGCATAGAGTTACTTTTAGAAGATCGAATAGTCGATTTAGTGGGTGAAGGTTTTGATATAGGTTTTCGAATTGGAGAACCAAAAGAGTCCAACTTAATTGCTAAACAAATAGCGCAAAATAGACTGTTAATCGTCGCCGCACCCGCATTCATTGAAAAATACGGACAACCAAACACAGTACCCAAGCTAGAAAGCTTACCCGCAGTGGTATATTCGGCTCAAGGGTTATTGATTGATAAAATTAAATACCTTGATAACACAGGAAATGAAGCATTTATTCAGCTAAATACCGCTTATAAGGTTAATGAAGTTGAAATGTTGATCAATACTGCTGTAGCTGGGGAAATGCTCACAGTAACAACGGCACAAATGATTGAAAATGAGGTGCTAGAAGGCAAACTTATACCAATCATGACACATATCAATTTAGCTGATTACGGGACATTTTATGCGGTATATCCACATAGAAATTCCCCCTTAAAAACCCGATTATTTATCGAAACGCTTAAAGAAGTCGTTGGTGATAAAAGACCAATTTGGGAGACCCGAATTCCTGGATTCGACAAAATGTATAATAACAATACTTAATGCACCTATGGTTGTGGTGACTGATTACTGATTACGCACTGACATCAATTGAAAGACATCACTCAACACATGTAATTTATCTGTAACCCAACCACGCTGATGCCCATGACTTTGCCCCGTGTGCTTATTTACCCCAAAAGCAAGGTACGTCTAACACAACGTAAGATGAGGCGTTATTTGTAAACTAACTGAACACCTTACGTTGACTAATTGATGGCTGTCCCTATTTTCTCTTTGTTCTTGTTCTATTTGTTTTCTTTACCTGTTTCTTTTTCTTTACTTGTATTGGCGCTTTTGAGAACTCTTTATGGAAAGGCTGCTCTGTAACAACAGGAATCACTTGCCCTATGCTATTTTCAATATTCGTTAATTGCCTTATATCATTTTCTACTGCAAATGAAATCGCCATACCATTTTTACCAGCGCGAGCAGTACGCCCAATACGGTGTATGTAGTTTCTTGGATCTTCAGGAAGGTTATAGTTAATGACTAACGCTGTCTCTTATACACATCTCCGAGCCCACGAGACCGTACTAGATCTCGT
>CAJXRC010000361.1 GCA_913058405.1 uncultured Colwellia sp.
CTCGCAACGCAATTGTAATCGCCCTTGGATTTACACCTTTGTTATTTGCGCCACTCGTACCGTATATCACTGTTGGTGTTTTTCTTGCAAGCATCATGGCAATTTCGGCATTGGTGACGTTGCTTATATTGCCATCGGTCATGATTTTAGGTGCTCGTTGGGTTTTTGGTCAGTCATTTAGAGGAGAATAGAAGAATGAAGGTATACAAAATAGCAATAGCAACAACGTTGTTAGCTTTAGTATTGAATAGCGTTGTTTATAATGCTGATGCGGCTATCACGCAGTCCGTTAATGTAGATGAAATAGTGCGAGAAGCAGAGAAGGCTGCCTACTATTCCGGAGAAGACGGCATTGCCGATGCGCGGATGCTGATAATAGACGCACAAGGTCGTAAGCAAATGAGGCAATTTACTATTTTACGTCGTGACATCACTGATAACGGTGATCAGCAAATGATGGTGTTTTTCTCTAGGCCATCTGATGTTAGGGACACGGTATTTCGTGTTGAAAAGCATGCAGATTTAAAAAAGGATGATGATCGTTGGTTATATATGCCAGCGTTGGATCTGGTTAAGCGTATATCGGCTGGGGGCAAACGAACTTCATTTGTGGGCTCTCATTTTTTCTATGAAGATGTATCTGGCCGCACAGTCTCTGAGGATAACTTTGAATTAATCGAAGAAAACAAAAAGTACTATGTATTAAAAGGAGTGCCTCTTGACAAATCAACTGTAGAGTTTGATTACTATTCTGTTACGATTGATAAGAAAAGCTTTTTACCCATTCTCATTAACTTTTATAAGGAAAGTGATGACAACTATCGACGAGTAGAGGCTGTTGAAATTCAGGATGTACAAGGATTTCCTACCGTAGTGCGTTCCAAAGTTTCAGACCTCAAGACCGGTGGGTATACGTTGATGGAGTTTAGGAACATAAAATACAACGTTGGCCTTGATGACGACGTATTCAGCGAGCGCAGTTTACGCAATCCCCCTAGACGTTGGCTAGACTAACGCTATGATAATGAGCCGGTTTAACAAAGAGGACATGCAAAGGCGCTTGCTTCAGCGAGTTCTGAGTATAATCATATTCATTGTTTGTGTTCATGGCGAGGTATATTCCAAACCTTTTCCTGAACCATATGAAGATGATTGGGGAATGATTGATTGGGAAGAGGAAAGTGAAGACATTTATCAGCTGAGCGGATTTCTAGAAATGGCTTCAGGCGTCCGCTTGTCGAATGATCCTATTATTGGAACAGACAAAACCCTCAGTGATTTACGTCTACAAGTGCAGTTTGATTATGACCTTCAGGCCTCGCAGTTTTCTTTTGTATCAGACGCATATTTTGATGGTGTCTTGGAACAGACAAGAATAAACATCAGAGAAGCTACATGGGAGGCTCGCCTTGGTTTTTTGGGTGCATGGGGAAACAGATTTGATGCGAAGGTTGGTCAACAAGTTTTGACGTGGGGAACTGGAGATAATGTTTTTTTAAACGATCTTTTTCCCAAAGACTTTCAATCATTTTTTGCGGGACGAGAGGTTGAATATTTAAAGTCTCCATCATTGTCTGCAAAGGTATCGGCGTATTTTGATGTGTTTAATCTAGATGTAGTTTTGACACCTGAATTTGAACCTGACGTATACATCAATGGCGACTATTTTTCATTTTTTCTCCCCACTGCAGCCACTCAGGTAGCATTAGGTTTTGATGTCACTCCTCCCTTGAGACCCCAATCGCCTGAGTATGCGTTGAGGCTATATAAATCGGTAGGCAAATCAGAATACGCGGGGTATTTTTACAGTGGATTTCATAAAAGCCCCAATAGTATTACACAAGACTATGGACCTACATTTTCATCATTGAACGTCTACGGAGCAAGCTTTCGCACTACGTTGGGAAATGGTATATTTAATGCGGAGTTTGCTTATTACGATTCAGTAGATGATGAAAATGGCGATAAGCCATTAGTACCTAATGGGCAAGCTCGATGGTTACTCGGATATGAGCAGGAAATTGTTGGAAACCTCGAAGGAAGCCTCCAACTACACACCGAAAGCATCCTCGATCATCAAGCGTTGATTCAAAATTCACTGACGCCTAAATTTGAGCCTAAACAACATCGAGTATGGTTTACGCAAAGATTGCGTTATAAAGGTATGCAGCAAGCATTGGTATTAAATGCCTTTAACTTTTATTCAACCACTGATCAAGATGGTTATTTAAAAGTTAGTGCAGAATATAGCCCTGTTGATTTATGGCGATTATCAGGTGGTTTAAACATCTTTTATGGTAAACAACCTTTTACTTTTTGGGGACAGTTCGAGGATGCCTCAAATTTGTTTGTTCGTTTTCGGTATTTTTATTAAGGAGTTGTCATGTCTTCAGAGAGAGCACTCACTGCATTTGCAGGTTTTATGGTTTTGTTGTCTGTTATTCTTACTATTTGGGTACACCCATATTTTGTATGGTTCACCGTTTTTGTCGGCGCAAATTTATTTCAGCAAAGCTTTACAGGCTTTTGTCCAGCAACCATTGTACTCAAGAAATTATTCGGTTTTAAAAGTGAAAGGGAGATTGTGCTTGAAGCTGTATCTACACATCGAGAGTAATGCAAAAAAGGCACTATTCAGTAGAGCGAAGAAAAGATAAAGCATTGGATTGTATTTGCTAAGTGAAATCATACAAACATAATAAGCTAAATCCATCATTGGAAATCAAACATGCACAGTCACGATCATAGCTACAGCCATTCACGAGGACGTTCTAGCGATGCTTCAAAGCGCATTGGTTGGGCATTTTTCTTAAATGTGGTGTTCACCATTATTGAATTTATCGGTGGCTGGTTAACCAACAGCACCGCTATCATGGCGGATGCGGTACATGATCTAGGAGATAGTCTGTCTATTGGCACTTCATGGGGCTTGAACAAGCTCAGTGATAAAGATGCCAATCGCACATTTTCCTACGGCTATAAGCGATTTTCATTATTGGGCGCGTTAATCAACGGTGTTGTGCTGACTGTTGGTTCCATTTGGATTCTATTTGAAGCCATTCCTCGATTGGCTGATCCTGTTATGCCACAAGTCGAAGGCATGCTGCTTTTGTCCATCTTTGGCATGGCGGTAAATGGTTTTGCAGCTTATAAGCTCAGTGAGGGGAATTCACTTAACGAGCGTGTGCTGAATTGGCACCTGCTCGAAGATGTCCTAGGTTGGGTGGCCGTGTTTATTGTATCGATCGTATTAATGTTTAAGCCTTGGGCGATATTGGATCCTATTTTGTCTATAGGCTTTACATTATTCATTCTTTTCAACGTGATCCGGAATTTAAAACAAACTTTAATGCTGTTTTTGCAAGCCACACCCGATAAAGAGCAACTTGAAGACATTAGGGATGAATTGTTAAGCAATAAACATGTCAGCGACTTACATCATTTTCATATTTGGTCGTTAGACGGAGAGCGCAATGTTATGACTGTCCACC
>CAJXRC010000362.1 GCA_913058405.1 uncultured Colwellia sp.
CGAGATCTAGTACGGTCTCGTGGGCTCGGAGATGTGTATAAGAGACAGATATATCAATTATTTTTCATATTTAGAATTGTAACCTGGGTTATTTTCTGGTCTTAATTTATTTGGGTAATTAATATCCGATTTAATATCTACTGCGATAGATTTCATTTTTTTATATGTTTCATATGGGAATGGAATACAACATATATTATGAGCAACGTTAATTCCGTTATGGTCTCTTTGCCCACTAAAAACCTTAATAGTGCCTACACGAAAGAGTTTTTCTAAAGGGTTAACATTGACCGCAGCGTTTTGTATTGAGTCATAATCTATGGAGGCATAATCTACACCAAAGAACCCTCCTCGGAACATGACCCTCCGATTAGTGATAGCATAGAAAGTATTAGGGTACACAGCAATTAGATAAATAATAGGAGCAAAAAAATAAATCAACAAAATGTAATGCACAATGTCATTCAAAATTCTTATCTCATCTGAACCAAAAATAAGATATAACGACAAAGCCCCAAAACCTGTCAATAAGTGATTGAAATTAAAAATAAATAGAAGAAAATAAGGCTTTTCTTGCCAAAGAATATTCTCATCATCATCAAGAACATGAGTAAACACACTATCCATAGTAGATCCTCTGATTCACATACGCCACGTTAAGCGGCTAAAAATTGTTGGTTAAAATGGTGAACGGAGTGAAACAGCCAACTGTAAATTTTCCGTTTGATGTTCTTGTTATAAGTCATTTACCAATTTATGGTTTTCTTTAGCCTCAACGATACTTAATCTATATATACTTATCAAACTCATCAATTGGAATCTCTTCTAACATTAATTCTATTTTATCTAGATGCTTCATATCATGTTCAATTAATTGTTCAGCAATTTTTAGAGTCATTTCTGGTTTTTCATTTTTAATTGATAACAATAATGCTGAATTCATTACCATTTGATCAACTGCTTTCATTCCGAGCTGAAGAGTAAGGATATCTGTAGTAGCTTTCGCACCTCGATGAACGCCGTAATAATGAGATGCTAAAGAAAATAAAATAAGAGCAACTAATATAAATAGATTTTTTTTCATCTGCTTCCTGCAATATATTGATGACTTATAACTCCTCGCTAAGCGGCGCAAAATAGTTGGCTACAATTTGCGAGGAACGAGCGAAAGCCAACTGTATTTTTTCCTTATTTAACAGCTTTTTAAGTGCCTGTTAGCTGTTCAAATTCTTCTCGTGTTAACACTGGCACCGAGTAATTAGGTATTATTGCTCTTGTACCGGGTATAGCTCTAGTTTCAATTGGAAAATGCCATACATTAAACATGTCGTTTGGCATAGTGTCATATGCAAGCTGATCCCAACCTAATATTGCAGCCATGCGACTGATCGCTATCTTTTTGGCATCTTGCATTTGTGCTTTAGGATTGAAATGCAGGTGATAACCGCTATTTACTGCCCCAGTCATGATATCGACAGCTTGCAAGCCCCAATGAAGTTTAGAGTTCTCCATATTTACATGTTCAATTTTTGAAGAAGTAGGTAGTTTTGCAAGCATATGATTAGTTATGATTTGCATAACTTCATCTTGTTTGGGGTACTTTGTGCTTTTTTGATCTATATAGACTTTACAGTTTGCATTAAGCCCCTTGCTACTTTGCTTAAGCAGTTGATTGTAAGTAGTAAAAAAGGCATTTTCTTCATCTTTGTGCCATTTAACATATGGTGCTTTAGATACTGCAATTGCATGAAAGGTACATGGGCTATTAAGGAGAAACTTTAATATATTTATACAAAGGTTAATTTGACCCGCACTTTTTCTAATTTTTTCCCATTTGATCTCCCCCTGAACACCACTATTTTTATAGATTTCTTCAATGTGAAAATTAAATTCAGGTAAATACTCTGTAGGGACGTTCAATATCCCTATCGTGTAACAAGGTGAACCTTTCGATATTCCGCTTTCGTCAGCAAATGATGATACATCCTTCATCTTAACTCTCCGTGTGCTTGGCACTTAACGCCGTTTTAAGCGGCAAATTGCAGTTGGCTAAAATAAGTGAGGCACGAACAAAAAGCCAACTGTTATTTGTCTGGCTTGAAAACCCTTGTTATGTGCTTATCCATTTTTACTATATCAGTAATTTTGAAAAATCTTCGTTTAGTATTTTTTCAGCCTTAAAATTCATCGATTCATTAAAAATTACATTAGAAGTCTTGCCATAGTTATTGGGATATTCTTCTGCATCAAGGCCTTTAGCTTCTAGTTGGTGCAAAAACTTATCATATAGTTCTTCATATGAATCATATGATTTGAATGTTATTTGCTCTTTGCTTGGGCCATAGACAATATTGGCCGAACCATGAAGTATTTCACAATACTTATGGGAAAACCCACAATATATCTTAGCGTGAGATGGTTGTAGCTTAGTTGCTTCATCTATGTGAGTGACACTCAAATGATATTCTTCAAGCTCACTGTAGTTATGTATATTCTCACTGATCGCTTTTTTTACTTTATTAAGAGATGCCGTTCTTGTTATTAACTTTGCTTTGTCTGTTGATATCTGTGACAAAATACTAAACCATGTATCAATAAGTTTTTCATCCGATAAGTATTGATGACCAACAAAAGGGGTGATGATTAACACTTTATCAAAAAGTAACTCCCACCTAACAAGTGCCTTTTTCAATAACCCCATACAATCATCTTTAGACATCGTTCCGTCAATGATGGAATCTAAAGGCTTTGAACCAATAATATTACCAAGATTGAAGTCGGATATATCAAATCCATTATGGTCGTATTTTTTATAGAAAACTGCAGAATGTAACTTGTTGCAAGTGCATTTAATATTCAATAGAAATATTGCTTTTTCTGGATTATACCCATAACCCTTAATATCAACAGTTGTGTAACTGTTATACGCTATGATTACTTCTGAAAATGCAGAATCTAATTTATGAAATGCAATTTCCTCAAGGCTTTTACCGCAATCATGACACAAGTATATTGGTTTAGCCTTTGGATCAAAGATCATTTTCTGAACATTTAAGTTGCCGTCAAAACTAAGAAGACCTTCGACTTTAGGGAAATTAGACGCACTATTTATATCGTAATCAACAATACTTTCTTTATGTGCCCCGTAGACGATATATGACTCATCTGGATTTTCAGTAACAATTTTAAATGTTTCACTACAGCTATCACAGTTTGAAATGATTTCACCGTTATCATTTTCTAAATTAAAGTGAACACTATGAAACTCTATAATATTTTTACAGTGTGGGCATTTAGCCTTATAAGATTTTTTTGTATGTGGTGTCATAATTTTATACTGTTTGTTATTCACTTAAGTAATTTATATGTGCCTAATTATGTTAGATTTTCTTTTACTTTTTCAAACCAGTTGCTAACTTCATCATGAGCTTCTAATCTGTCTCTTATACACATCTGACGCTGCCGAC
>CAJXRC010000363.1 GCA_913058405.1 uncultured Colwellia sp.
TACACTATCCTCTTCGTCGGCAGCGTCAGATGTGTATAAGAGACAGCACTAATGCCGCCCGCAGCAAAAATAGCATGGGTAACACTCGATAATGAACTTAAGGTATAAGGTCCTGGTTTATGCGCATCACCTAAAACAAAAACACGCATAGAGCGCAAAGAAGCAATACCAACAACAACATCAACACCAATAACCTTTTCTTTAATGCGTGCCGTTAATAAACGCTTCATTTCATTGAATGATAAACCTGAAACAGTGAAAGGACCATGAGCAGGGAAAATAATTTGCCCCTCACGATTTACTGTTAATTCAAGCTCATCTTTTTCCTTACCAAACACTTGAACTGAGATCTTATCGCCTGGGCCAATGATATAGTCAGCTGGAATAGCAATATCCATCATAGGAGCGAATGTTTGCGGTGAATTAGCAAAAACATCGTATCCAAAAGGTTTAAGTTCATCACTCTCCTCTAGCTTCTCTAGTTCCTCTAATTCTTCTTCAGAAATAGGATTACCTTCAGCATCAAATTGAGTTCCTCGAGGAAAGGTTTCCGTATTCTTTTTATCTTCACTAGAGCCGCTTTTCGATAATTGCCCTTTTATACTATTTAGATCAACCCCCATGCTTTTAGCGAGCGCTTCTTGTTGAGATGGCGGCAATTTTTTAAATTGCTCTAATTGCTGTTCACTTATCTCATTAGCAGCAATTGCCTTAAAAGATAAGTTTGCAAAAGTAAAAGCCAATATAAGTAAAGTACCTAAAAAGTACTTTGCAAAAGTAATCTTTTGATTTTCAATGTTTTTTTCAGTAGGGGTTATCATTTTAGCAAAGAGTTCCTATGTAGCCCGTACGGTATGAATATACAACCGAAGGCTTCTGCCTATCCCTGAATAATTTCAAGAACCTTAAAGTTTGATCACTAATTTTAGTGACGACGAAGTTTACCAGCATATTGTTATGCAAACAATATGTTAACCTTGCCAGTCGACCTTATTGCAGTGATGGCACGAAGTGAATACTAGGAAAGATTTCTCTACACCTCTCAACGCTAGGTAATCATTGATTTATGCCAAAACTTGCCTTTATTTGTTCACACGGGTATAACACTCGCGTAACTAAAAAAACTAAACTTAAAATGTTACGGTAAAACTAACGCTAATGATTATAAAAAATAAAATCTAGGATAATTATATGACTCAACCTAATGCGGGTACCTTGTTTGGCCACCCGAAAGGACTTTTCCTTTTATTTGGTACTGAAATGTGGGAGCGTTTCGGTTATTACGGTATGCGTGCCTTATTGGTATTATATTTAGTAGCCTCAGTGCAAGATGGAGGGTTTGGCTGGACCTCAGGTGAAGCACTAAGTCTTTATGGTACTTTTACCATGGCGGTTTATTTAACACCGGTATTAGGTGGCTGGTTAGCTGATAACTATATTGGCCAACGTAAGGCAATTATATATGGTGGCCTTATTTTCTCCTTAGGTTACTTTACTCTTGGTATTCCTAAATCAATGATTGTTGGCATGGAAGAAACGGTATTTTATATCGGTTTATCTTTAATCATTATTGGTAATGGTTTATTTAAAGCAAACGTATCAAGTTTAGTTGGCGACTTATATGAAGAAGGCGATCACAGACGTGATGGTGCTTTCACTATTTTCTACATGGGTATTAACTTAGGTGCTTTCTTAGCCCCAATCACTGTTGGTGTTTTAGGCGAACAAGTAAACTGGCACTACGGTTTTATATTAGCCGGTTGTGGCATGTTAGTTGGCTTAGCACTACAACTTACTTTAGCCAACAAATACTTAGGTGATATTGGTGTTGTTCCTTCAGCTAAGCGTAGTAAAGGCGATCAAAAAGCCCAAGCACCTATTACGCCACAAGATATTGATCGCATGAAAGTAATTTTAATTATGAGCATGTTCTCTGTAATTTTTTGGGCTGGTTTTGAACAAGCAGGTGGCTTATTTACTATCTATGCTTCTGACTTTACTGACCGTACTATCTTTGGTTTTGAAGTAGCAGCATCTTCTTTTCAATCTTTGAACGCTATGTTCATTATCATGCTGGCACCGGTTGTCGCTTCTGTTTGGGTTAAAATGGGTTCAAATGAACCTACTTCACCGAAAAAGTTTGCCTTAGCAATGGTGTTTTTAGCTTTAGGTTTCTTCGTTATGCTTTGGGCAACTATGGTTCAAGGTGGCGATGTTACGGTAAAAGTTAGCATGTTATTCTTAGTTTTTGCTTATCTATTCCATACCTTAGGTGAATTATGTTTATCACCTATTGGTTTGTCGATGGTGACTAAGTTAGCTCCACTTAAATTTACCTCAGTCCTAATGGGTATCTGGTTCTTATTTACTGCACTATCAAACAAACTAGCTGGCTTTATTGGTTCATTCGTTGGTGAAGGTCAAGAAATGGTCGACAATGCTGCTAATATCTTTATGGGTGTTGGGGCTGCAGCGTTAATTACAGGTATCATTATCTTTTTATCTGCAGGTAAATTGGTAGAGTGGATGCATGGAGCAGAGGGTGATGGAACTTCTGACCTAGAAGAAAAAATCGAACAAGAAATATCAGTTACCGGTACTCACGAAGGTGTTACTGAAACTCATAACTAATACTAATGAGTAATTGATAATAATTACAAATATAAGAATATTATTAAGCTGGTAGAGCAATCTCCCAGCTTTTTTTTATTTTTAAAACAGCTGTTAAAGCAGATATTAATCTAGATGATAATAAGCGATAATTTATAACAGTTAACAATTGAATGATGACCTCACTAATGAATGCACGTTCCCTATTAAGAAAAGAAATTCGACAACACCGTAATGCATTATCTGTAACTGAGCAATCCACTGCAGCTATTGATTTAACAAAAAGGCTGTCTAGTCACAGGGAAATCCTGCAAGCTAAACGTATAGCTATTTATTTAACTAATGATGGTGAGTTATCGACTACAAGCTTTATCGAGTGGTGTTGGCAAAATGAAAAAGAGGTTTACTTACCTGTCGTGCATCCTTTTAGTAAAGGAAACTTACTTTTCTTGCATTATCAGCAAGAGACTAAGCTGGTAAGCAATGTTTATGGCATTTTAGAGCCTCAGCTAGATGTCACTATGGTTTGCCCATTAAACCAACTTGATGTTATTTGCACGCCTTTAGTCGCTTTTGATAATTCAGGTGCAAGATTAGGAATGGGCGGAGGTTTCTATGATAGAAGTCTTGCTAACTGGCAACAAACTAAAGTATATCCGCTAGGGTTAGCCCATGATTGCCAGCTAGTTGATACTGTACCTGTAGAAGGTTGGGATGTGCCATTACCTGAAATAATTACCCCGAGTAAGAATCACCGCTTTATTAATGCAATTTAATAATTAGTATTTAACAACCTGTCTCTTATACACATCTCCGAGCCCACGAGACCGTACTAGATCT
>CAJXRC010000364.1 GCA_913058405.1 uncultured Colwellia sp.
AAAGAAAACTCACGATCAATTTCTTGATGCTCGTCAAAGCTCCACACTCTAATTCTAATTTGAGACTCAGGGGAATAGGCGCCTTTTGCTAACCAATTACCTTTGCTATCGAATACATCAACAGTATCCCCAAGCATTGGTTTACCTTTGACTTTGTTTATTGCTTTCGAAAAAATCCATGGGTGTTTACGTAATAAAGATTTTTCACGACCAACATTTAAAGAAATTCTTGCTGACATAGGTCTATACTTACTTTTAATGAATAAATAAGCGTGTAATAAACAAGGTTATTTATTCTGTGGAAGAGAATTTGCGTCGATTTTAGTCAATGACAAGCTTAGGTGCAAACTTTACTGATAATAATACCGATTTAAGAAGAGAAATGCGTATGAATGTTAGCTATATTGCTCATATTTCAGGAAGAGTACAAGGGGTTTACTTTAGAGCCTCATCTCAGCAACAGGCCATTGAATATAGCTTAAGTGGCTATGCGCGTAATTTGGCTGATGGTGATGTAGAAGTGCTGCTATGCGGTGATGAAGATAATATTGAAAAAATGCTAGCATGGTTGGCTCATGGGCCAGACCAAGCACAAGTAACCGAAATTCAACACAAAAAAGTACCTTGGCAAGAGCATCACTTTTTCTCTATAGGTTAATGCCACTGCTCAAGATTATTATTTTGATCTTTAGGGTACTAATGCGTTATGGCTTTACAAAGCTAAAGCGCTTTAGTGTTTTACCATCTCGTTCAATGACTTCATCAAACATGGTTAGCGGACGCAGCCAAATATCTTCTTTATTATCTGCGGGGTGATAAACCACCATATATTCTTCAGTTTCACTATGCCTAGCAATATGAAGTACTTGGTAAAAGTTACCTTTGAAGTGTTGATATGTGCCTATTTTAAACATTATTTAATCTTATTAGTTATACCAGTCCTCTTAACTATCTGATTATTGAATTAAGCGAAATGGTATTTGTTAGAATGGAAATTTTAAAAGGGATCTTTTAATACTTTATCGATAAACCACTTACCATCACGCTGGATAATCGCTAGGCGTTTAACATCCTTCATACGATTATTTTGATAATAACCATCAAAATAGATGGTGATATTCGCATTATCTTTAAATTGCTCACGTACTTTAACACCGGCACTGTCTGGTTTTATTTCTACTTTGTCGTATGACATATTAAATAAGTGCCGTGCTACTGCACCAGGTGAACGATAATGAAGTATGAGACGTGCTAATTGAGGATTACAAACAGAAGCGGCTTTTTCCACATTTTTTTCATTATAAAGTGCGTCAAAGAAGGCTATAGCAACTAACTCTGGATTATCAACTGAGGTTATTTTTTTCGAATTATCCTCACCGCAAGCAGTTAATAACGTGAGAGAACATAATAACAGTGTTAAAAGACTGTTTTTTAAATAGTGCATGCAAGTAAGTCAGAGAAGGTGGGATTATTATTCAATAATAGCGTAATTACTTTGTTAAAGTGAAGCTAAATCTTATGGCTAGTTTCTAGAAAAATAAAAGGCACCTAAGTGCCTTTTATATAATTGAGGTATAAAGTTATGCCAGTATCAAATTACTGAACAAGTTCTTTATCACTGAAGGTTTCAGTAAAAAGGGCGCTTGATAAGTAACGCTCTGCTGAACTTGGTAATATCACTACAATATTTTTACCTTTATTCTCAGGACGTTCAGCAAGACGTTTCGCGGCAATAACAGCTGCGCCAGATGAGATACCAGCAAGAATGCCTTCTTCTTTCATCAAACGGTGTGCCATAGCAAAAGCATCTTCATTTGAAACCAGTTCAACAGCATCGACCATATCAAGATCTAAATTTCCAGGAATAAAACCAGCGCCTATGCCTTGGATTTTATGAGGGCCAGGTGTTAATTCTTCGCCAGCAAGTGCTTGAGTGATCACTGGAGAGTCTGTAGGTTCTACAGCTACCGTGGTAATTGCTTTACCTTTAGTAAGCTTGAGATAACGACTTGTGCCTGTAAGCGTACCACCAGTACCAACACCAGCTACAAAGATATCAACGTTACCATCGGTATCATTCCAAATTTCAGGACCAGTAGTTTCTTCATGAATTTTTGGATTGGCAGGGTTATCAAATTGCCCTAATAAGACATATTTCTCTGGATCTGAATCTTTAAGCTCTTGTGCTTTAGCAATAGCACCGCCCATACCTTTAGCGCCATCGGTAAGTTCAACCTTTGCACCTAAAGCAGATAACAATTTACGACGTTCTAAGCTCATAGTGCTAGGCATAGTTAGGGTAATACCGTAACCACGTGCCGCAGCAACAAATGCTAGTGCGATACCTGTATTACCACTTGTAGGCTCTACAATTTCTTTCCCAGGGCTTAATAAACCTTTTTCTTCAGCATCCCATACCATGCTTGCGCCAATACGACACTTAACGCTGAAGCTTGGATTTCTAGCTTCAATTTTGGCATAAACATTCGCGCCATTTTCAGCATCAATCACGCGGTTTAATTTAACTAGAGGTGTATTGCCTATAGCAGTAGTGTTGTCTTCGAAGATTTTAGACATAGTGGTTCCTGTGAATTAGTTACTTTAATAGCTTAATGGTAGCTAGTTGTTATGAAAAAAGAAGTGATATTTTGTTATAACTTATATTGCTATATAGCAAAAAGGTATAGAAAGCTCATTTTCTGATATTACACAAATACAGTGTTAGTACTAGATTCTTTTTGCTTTTAATTGTAACGATCCCTGTTGGTCAAACAGTGATAGCTCTCCATTTTGGAGTTGAAAACGTTTAACTTTGCTAAGGGACTGTAATAAAGTCGCTTCTTGCTTCATTAGCGCCGGTGCACACATTTTTCTGGTTGTTGCTATTGGCGCAATTTTTAAGGTGTTGTTTTGCGAACTATAGCTCGATGAAATGTTATTACATGATGCTGACCCTGATAATTTATTTTCTTCAGTAAAGACTAATGTAGCCTTACTGTTAGCAATCACGGGGTTATCTTGTATTGAACTAATCATCCAACTCCCTGGTAATCTCTCTGGAGGCGGCAGAGTTGATGAGCTGTTACAGGCGGTTAATGTTGTTGAAATAGTCATTAATAACAATAATTGTTTGAAGCCTTTCATGGAAATTCCTATATTGCGCTACGTGCCTTAAATAATAAAGTACGTGAATTACGATAATGCCAGTGTTATTCAATTATATACCCGTTACTATTCAAAGTGCAGGATTTTAGTGGGAATTAAAATCACTTTAAGCAAGGAGAATAATTTAAACATAGTCATTCTAAGGTTTGATTATTTAACGCGGCATAAAGTGATTGTAAACCCATCGAAGAAGGGCTTGAGCAACATCACTTCATCGTTGCTGTGATTTATAAGGGAATAACCATTATTTCATCACAGCGCCTTGAATTGAAATTGCTC
>CAJXRC010000365.1 GCA_913058405.1 uncultured Colwellia sp.
GTTGGTTAGAATACCGGCCTGTCACGCCGGGGGTCGCGGGTTCGAGTCCCGTCCACTCCGCCAACTTTGTTAAATTGATAATTAATTTATCTGAAAATCCTCGTAGTACCCCATTGATGTTCATATATAATATCCTTCATTATTTTTAGCCGTTTTATATTTAAAATCCTCTACTTTCTATACAATTTTAGTTAACGTAAATAAAATACTCTCTCTCGACGTTATTCAATATCATTTGTACTAAATAAGTCATGCTTTTCAACGGATCTATAGATCTAATAACATGGCTATTTTAATCCATGAAACCAGCTCTTGTTTAATCAAACGCCTCACTACCTTTAGTAAATCAATAACGCACTATCTAATGACAATATCGAGCTAAGAGATCTTGCTCAAGTTACGTCGAAATACAATATTTTTTCTCTTAGTTAACTACTTTTTAAATTAAATTTAACGGACTTATTTATTATTCTAATGTTTATTTAAAGGGCAGGAATAATTGAAACTTAGCTTAAATAAGTAACTTTACTATAACTAAAATCATTGGAAATAGACCCATTTATCTATTTTTTTAGTTTATACCGCGTAATTCAGCTCACAATATCAGACTAGTCGTATCGACATAAAACCATTAAATACAATAGCTTAAATAAAAACATAAAAAACACTTGAATTAGTGGTATGACCAGTGGTTTAATCTAATCATATAATTATAAATAGAACAGCAAAGTTGTGGAGTAAATAATGCTAAGTTATAAAGCACCAGTAGCCGATATTAAATTTTTAATTGAAGATGTTTTCAATTATTACGATCATTATAAAAACCATGCAGAATTTGAAGAAGCAACTCCTGATCTAGTAGATGCAATTCTGCAAGAGTGTGCGAAGTTTTGTGAAAATGAATTACTGCCTTTATACCAAAGCGGTGATAAAGAGGGTTGTCGTTTTGATAATGGCAAAGTAATAACACCAAAAGGTTTTAAAGAAGCTTATCAACAGTATGTTGATGGTGGTTGGTCTGCATTATCACACCCTTTAGAGCATGGCGGCCAAGGACTACCACCTTCATTAGGCTTGGTTCAATCAGAAATGACCGGTACTGCTAACTGGTCTTGGGCAATGTACCCAGGCTTGAGCCATGGCGCAATGAACACTATTGATGCACATGGCAATGATAAACAAAAAGAGCTGTATTTAACGCGCTTAATTCAAGGTACATGGACAGGCACTATGTGCTTAACTGAACCACAGTGTGGTACAGATTTGGGACAAGTTAAAACTAAAGCAGAGCCAAATGGCGATGGAACATATAATATCACCGGCACGAAAATATTTATTTCTGCGGGTGAGCATGATTTAACCGATAATATCATCCATATCGTACTAGCAAGATTACCCGATGCACCAAAGGGCACTCGTGGTATCTCTTTATTCATAGTACCTAAAGTAAAAGCGAGTCAAGATGGCACTTTAGGTGATTCAAATAATGTTACCTGTGGTTCAATAGAAGATAAAATGGGAATTAAAGCGTCTGCTACAGCAGTACTTAATTTCGATAATGCAGTAGGTGAGTTGATTGGCCCAGAAAATAAAGGTTTAGAATGCATGTTCACCTTTATGAATACCGCACGACTTGGTACAGCATTGCAAGGTGTTTGTGCAGCAGAACTTGCGTTCCAAAACTCTTTGATTTATGCCAAAGAACGTTTATCAATGCGTTCTCTAACCGGTAAAAAATACCCTGAGCAAATTGCTGACCCAATTATTGTGCACCCAGATGTGCGTAAAATGTTGATGACGCAGAAAGCAATTTCTGAAGGCGGTAGAGCAATGATTTATTACACTGCCAAAATCGTTGATGATATATCAATGGCTAAAACAGAAAAAGAACGCGAAGCTGCAGATGATCGTTTAGGTTTTATAACACCTATTTTGAAAGCTTTTCTAACTGAACTTGGTTCTGAAAGTGCTAATCATGGTCTACAAATCTTTGGTGGTCATGGTTATATAAAAGAGTGGGGCATGGAGCAAATAGTTCGAGACGTCAGAATCTCTACTCTTTATGAAGGGACTACTGGGATACAAGCACTCGATTTATTAGGTCGAAAGATACTAATGACACGTGGTAAATCATTAAATGACTTTTCTAAAGAAGTACTTGGCTTTTGTAAAGACAACAGCTTGATTTCGAGTAATCCACATAAACGTCAAATGAATCGTTTTATTTGGCCACTAAGTAAATCTATTGCTAATTGGCAACAATACTCTGTGCGTCTTGGGCTTAAAGCTAAGTCGGATAGAGACGTTGTCGGCTCAGCTTCGGTAGATTTCTTAATGTATTCTGGTTATGTAGTGATGGGATACTTCTGGGCTCAAATGGCACAATCCGCTTATGAAAAATTAGCTGGAGATGTCGAAAACCGTGATTTCTATCGTGCTAAGATTAAAACTGCTGAGTTCTATTTCGAACGCATGTTCCCTAGAACAAAGTCTTTAGCAAAAACTATGATGGCTGATCCAAAGAGCTTAATGCAACTAGACCAAGAGCTAATGTCGTTTATTTAACGTTAAATAAAGCCTTTAGATTAGCTTAAAAATGCACGGTTAATACCGTGCATTTTTGTTTTTAAAACTAGGGTTAATTATGATTAAAAAATCATGGTCGTATATTACCTAGTGAACAGGTTAACTGCATTGATATTTATTTTAGCGACATTACCCAAGTAAAAATTCTGTGTGTTGTTTGTTCTATTAATTTACTATCTATGCTTACTTGCTTGGTAAGTTGGCCATATTGGAGTTGTGAAAAAACGGTGTACATTATTTTAGCGTCAAGTTCAGGGGTATGTTTATTAAAGAATTGACATAGTTTTTCATAAGGTATGAGTTGTGCTAATTCATGTTCTTGAATAAGTGTCCTGAGCTCTGGTGTTACTTGAATTTCTGTAAGCATCAACTGCTCTACCGCCAATGATATTGCTTGATGCTTAATCTTATCAATTAAATGTTCAGTGGTTAGCTCACTCAATTGTTGACACAATTCTTCTTTCACTGTCGTTTTTCTAAGCTCTTTTTTTTCAATTTTAGTAATAGCGAAAATAGTTGTTTCTAAAATCGTGTCTGCCTGGGATAAAATACGGTTGGAATTTAACTTGAAGGCTTGATGAATAAGTTGTTAAGGAAAGTTGTAAGTCAGCATGGCTAGCGATAGCACGATGTGTAGTACCTTTAATGCCATTGAGTGCTAAAATATCTATGGCCGCAATAAGAATTTTCTCACGGGTAATTTCACCTTTCGACCGTTTTTTTACAGGCAATTGGTTTTGCTGTTCAGCCAGTTTGGGTGGGGTTATATCTTCTACAGGCATCATTAACTCTTCTTATTATCATTCTGTTAACTTTCTGTCTCTTATACACATCTGACGCTGCCGACGAAGA
>CAJXRC010000366.1 GCA_913058405.1 uncultured Colwellia sp.
CGAGATCTAGTACGGTCTCGTGGGCTCGGAGATGTGTATAAGAGACAGGCCTAATCGTCATCAATGAAACTGAGATCACAATTGACCAGTTTATTACGCAATTATCGATCAGTACAAGTGAGTTTAATTTCTTACAACCCAGTGCAAAGCAGTTAACGTTATCGCTAATTGAAAAAGAACAAATAACATCTCCTACAAACCGGAGTACAAGCTCTTTAGTCAATAATACCTTCACTCGGTTACCCGAAATCAACCTGCCTATTGTGCTGAATATTGAGCAATTACACCTTGAGCATTTGGCTGTAAACACTTTGACTATGAACACTAAGGTTCCGTCAGAAAAGGCCCAAGAAAGTAAGTCTCTTTGGCTTTCAAGCTATAATTATCTAAGCGCGACTTGGGTTAACACCGATGTCAGTATTAGCCAATTTAAAACCACAACATCTGCGTTTTCTATCAATCAATCAACAGCGAAAGCAAAGTTACTTCCGCCCTACCAGCTAACTACACAGATAGAGAGTCAATTACATAAGGTTTCATGGTGGTCAGAAATTGATAGCAGTACTCAACAACTATCAATACAAGGTTCATTTGAAGACTTAACATTTGATTTGATTAGTAAAGGCAACTTAGCGCTCAAAAGCCAAGGTAAAATTAACTTTATTGATAAAGCTATGCCATTTAATCTCAGTATTGACGCCCAAAAGATTCCAACGCCTTTATCGTTAACTGCATATGGCGAATATTCCTCATTGTTGTTATCCCTCTCGGGTGATGTAGACCAACAAAAGATGGATTTAACCAGTCAAATTAAAGGTTATGGTTATAACAATGCACTGCTAGAACTCAAAGCAAGTTACCAAAAAGATCACGCGATTATTAACGAGTTTATTTTTAATGATAAAGATTCAGCGAGCCAATTACGATTAACAGGTGATGTAGGCTTAGAGCCTAACAATATAAGTTGGCAGTTGTCTGCTCAATCAACCGGTTTTACTTTACCTGAAATGAACATACCTGCGCTATCAGCGTTAGGTACAAGTAAAGAACAAGTCGATGTGTTAACACAAACATTGCCTGATTTAATTACCGGCAGATTACAAGGAAGCATCAATAGTCATGGTGCTTGGTCAAAAAAATCATGGTCAATCTCGCTTAGTGATACTGACATTTCAGGAAATATAAATGCACTAGACCTAACGATGAAAGCGGATATTGGATTAAATCAATTAGGTAATCTGCAACCAGGTACATTGTTTATCGACTTCAATAACAGTGCCTTAACATTGCAAGCCTCTGATAGCGATTTTTGGGATATTAAGGGGAAATTAACGGTAGATAATATAGATCAGTGGCATCAGGAGCTAACAGGTAGCATTACTAGTGATTTTTCAATTACTGGTGAGCAAGACAATCCTACGGTTAAGCTACAAAGTCAATTAACTCAGTTAAATTGGCAACAATGGTATAGTGATTCGTTGGCCGTTGAAGCGAGTTATCAACCATTAAGTGGTCACAAAATCCGATTGGCAGTGAAGAGTAAGCAATTAGATTGGATTAACGAATCTACACGTTATCGTATTGAAAACATCTTATTTGATGTAACAGGCAACGCGAGTGATCATCATATAGAAGCGCAGTGGTTAGGTGATTTTGCTGGTGAAATTACCCTGTCCGGTCATTGGAATGACGAATTTACTCAGTGGCAAAGTACTATTGAGCAAAGTGCGTTAACCTATAAAAATATTACCCTTAAAAATGATAAAGACTTCGATATTAATGTCGATTTAGCTAAAAAAGAAAGTATGATAGCAAGTCATTGTTGGCAAGGTGAAGGGTTTGGTCTTTGTTTGCCGCATCAAGTGAACCTTGGTAGTGCTGGTGATGTTGCCCTTAAAATGAATATTGATCTTGCTGCCATTGATGAATTATTCTTACCAAAAGATACTGAAATAATTAGTACAATTGATGGTGATATCCAGATCAAATGGTCCTCCCAGCAAGCTATCTCAGCAAAGACACGCTTTGCTATGTCGCCTGGTTATTTAAAAGTGAGTGATGATTTTGGTGAGCACGTGTTGTCACAGTGGTCGCAAGGTTTATTCGTTTTGACTATTGATGAGAAGCAATTAACGAGCAAGTTAGCGTTGATAGCGACGAACAACCTTCCCTTCGTCGATATCATATCAAGCGTTAACTTTATTGATAATAGTTTTATTGATAATAGTTTTATTGATAATAGTTTTATTGATGAGAGTTCTACTGATAATAACTTAGTGAGTTCTCCCAAAACCGACTCTCCTTTTGAGGATTCCACGGTAAAAGCACAAATATTATTGAATCAAATTAACTTATTACCTTTCCAAGGTATTTTAACAGATGTGATTACTTTAGAAGGTAAAGTAACAGCGGATATATCAATTGCTGGCACACTTGGATCTCCTTTGCTTAATGGTGACATAGCATTGAGCAAAGGTAAATTTCGATTGCTACAAAATGCCAATACCTTAGAAAACATATCCTCTTCAGTCATCATTAACAATAATCAAGCGACAATGGACGCTGACTTTTATCTCGCTGATAAACAAGCAAAAATACAAGGAAATATGTCATGGCAAAATAGTTTGTCGATGAATGTAGATTTAACAGGCGACGCGTTGCCGTTAGTTTTTCCTCCACAATTAGTGATGAGCATTTCACCCACATTAAATTTTTCATTGATAGAAAAAGCATTAACCATTAGTGGCAATATTGACGTTGTCGACGGTACGTTTAATATTGAGAAACTGCCTGAAAGCAGTGTTTCATTGAGTGATGATGTCATCATTCTTGATCAATATGGCAAAGCAGTTGTCAAAAAATCGTCTGGTTTTGATATAAAAACTGACATCAGCGTTAATATCAAACCCGCCTTTGAAATATCAGGCCAAGGATTATCAAGCCACTTATCTGGTCAATTACAAATTAGCCAACAAGAGAAAAATCCGTTCCAGCTATTTGGTAAAATACAATCATCTGATGGTACTTTTCAAGCGTATGGTCAAAAACTTAAAATAGAAAAAGGAGAGTTCACATTCAACGGGCCAATGGATAATCCTTATTTTAATCTACGTGCCAGTAGACACATTAAATCTGAGGATATTGATGTCGGCATTCGGGTAACCGGATTAGCCAACGCATTAAATATGGAGCTTTTCTCAACCCCAACAATGGAAATGCCCGAAATTTTATCTTATCTAGTTAGAGGAAGAGGTTTAGATGCGGGGGCAGAAAAAAGTACCGTTGCAGCCAGTTTATTGGTTGGCTTTGGCGCGACCAATAGCGCTGGATTATTTGACCAAATAGAAAAAATACCACTGATTAGTAATATCGCAGTTGATACTGCTGTCTCTTATACACATCTCCGAGCCCAC
>CAJXRC010000367.1 GCA_913058405.1 uncultured Colwellia sp.
TCTACACTATCCTCTTCGTCGGCAGCGTCAGATGTGTATAAGAGACAGACCTTAATATCAGCAACTTGTGTTAAAGGCACTGAACTACCATTTGCCTGAGAGTACACAGCCAGCGCTTGTAATTTTCCAATATCTTGGCGATCACTTGCGCGAGTACGCATCGTAATAGGGATAACAATATCCCCTTCCCTATATTGGCTTAACTCTAAACCAGACATGCCTGTCCGCAATGATACAGCAATGTCTTTACTCGATATGCCAGCACGACGAGCACGACTCTGATTAATGTTGACTTGTAACTTTTTAATCGGCATTCCCCAATTGTCGCTAATGCCTTTAACTCCGTTAATTTCGCTCATTCGCTTTTTAACTTGCTCTACCAAGGTAAACAATTGCTCGGTATCCGTGCCATTGATACGAACCTCTACCGGATTTTCAATCGGAGAACCATTTTCAATTTTACGAAGCTTAACTAAGAGATCAGGAAATTGTTCTGCACTAAAGTGCTCCAACCTTTCCATGGTTTTATCCACTTCTGCATTGCTCGTTACATTGATAACCATTAAGGCATAATTGCTACTGGTTGGTTTAGGGTTATGGGTAAGTAAAAACCTCGGGCCACCGTTTCCGATGTAAGTTACCCAATTAGTGACACCAACATCATCAACTGTTGTTGCTTTTAACTCTTCAATAATAAAAGATTCAATGTCTTTTGTAACACGCTCAGTCGCTGCTAACGAAGTACCGATAGGCAATTCTAATTCCATTTTGAAAAAAGCACGATCGGACGGCGGGAAAAACAACTTAGGGATGAATGAAAGCCCCCATACAGAGACGATAATCATGACGAGTGTCACGGATAATGTTAACCAGCGAAAACGCAGTAGGTTTTTTAGTGTCGCCTGATATGCTAGTAATAATGGACTATCAACCTTACCTGTTGTCTTTTTAACTTTCATAAAGTTTACACAAAGCATTGGGATAACCGTCATCGACAAAAGCCAAGAGCACAATAACGTAATACTCACTACTTTAAATAGCGACGCTGTGTATTCACCCGTAGACGACTCAGCTAGGAAAATAGGTAGAAATGCTGCAGCTGTGGTCAGTGATGAGGTTAATAACGGTACTTTTAATTCATTCGCAGAGTCCACTGCAGCATCGATGGCTTTTTTGCCTTTTTCCATCGATACCATAATGTTTTCTGACATAACTATGCCGTTATCGACTAACATGCCAAGGGCGATAATTAATGCCGCTAAAGAGATTTGGTCAATACCAATATCTAGCAGTGACATAATAAATATCGCA
Organism: uncultured Colwellia sp.; assembly: GCA_913058405.1. Classification (GTDB taxonomy): domain Bacteria; phylum Pseudomonadota; class Gammaproteobacteria; order Enterobacterales; family Alteromonadaceae; genus Colwellia. Next base: position 1,312 of record CAJXRC010000367.1, read on the forward strand.
AAAATCATACTTGTTGGGATCAGTACAGCCACAATTAGGCCCGTTCTAAAACCTAAACTAAATAACATCACCAAGGTGACGACAATGACGGCTTGAATTAAGTTGCCAGAAAAGTCATCAACTTTCTGTTCTACATCAAAAGGTAGAAAAGAGACTGCCTCAAAGTTTACGCCAATAGGGTAACTTTTGTTTAACGTGGACAATAACTCATTCACCTGTTGTCCTAGCAAAATATTATTACCGCCATGCCTCATTGCAACAGCAATAGAAATGCCCTGCTCTCCAGATAAACTAACTTTACTTTGCACAGGGTCAACATAACTTCGCTTGATCGTGACCAAGTCGCTTAAATAAAGCAGGCGATCGCTACCTGGTATTTGAATAATAGTTTTTTTTATTTCATCAACATTTTCAAAATTACCACTGGGTTCAAGCGTGATTTGTTCATCATCTATAAAAATACTGCCCCCCGAAATAATGATATTACGACTAGATAATTGATCACTCAACTGACTTGGAGAAATACCTAAGCTGGCTAAGTGCGCATTATCATATTCGAGGAAGATATGTTCTTGCTGCTCACCAAATACTTGCACTTTTGCCGTTTCAGATAAACGCAACATAGCATCTCTTGTTTGATCAGCAATATCCTTTAATTCACGGTAATCATATCCTTCAGCTGTTAAGCCAATAACAATACCAAAAACATCACCAAACTCGTCGTTAACTACTGATGGCTGACTTTCTGCGGGTAACTCAACTTGAGCAGCTTCAATTTTGCGACGCAAGTTATCCCAAATAGGACGTAAATCGCGATAACTTTCTTTAATATTAACGCTAATAATAGAGATCCCTGTGCGTGACTCACTTTTAACAAAGTCTAATTCAGGCAGCTCTTGAATAACGCGCTCTAATTTATCTGTCACCAGCATTTCTACACGTTGCGGGCTAGCCCCAGGAAATTGAGTAATAACTTGTGCTGTACGAATAATAAAACCAGGATCATAATCTTTAGGCATATTTTTAAAGGCGTTAATACCAAAGAACACAATCACGAGTAGCAACATGTATGTTGTTCTGTTATTGGTAATTGCCATACGGGTAATATTCATAGAATGTCTCGGTTATTTTTCTTAGTGAATATTGTGGCTAACTCACTCGATTGAGTAAATTTGACTAAGCTGCCAGCAGACACCTTACTCATCCCTGCAGTGATAACATGATCACCTGATTGTAATCCGGCACTTGAGCCCGACAACTCTTCAGAGGTAAAACTGGTAAACACTTCAATACCTTGTGCGGTAATATTGCCAATAACCACTGGTTTTCTAAATATCTTTCCAACACCCGTTTTGTGTTCCTTCACGACATACACATAATTCCCTAAGCTATCTTTGAGCACGGTATGGCTCGGTAAATAAAAGCTCGGATAAACTTGGTTTTCACTGTGTTCTCGCGCAACCTGAGCGTGAACTAATGCTGTCATCCCCGGTAAAATCGCATAACCATCAAGGGCTTTCATAGTAAAAATCACTTCGTACGTTTTACTGTGTTCATCAGCTAGGGTGGCAACTTCACTAAACTGTAAAGGGAAATTGTGATCTTCAATTGAATTAAAGGTGGCACTGACCACACCTTGTGCAGCATTCTTTTTCAAGTGGATCATGATGCTTTCTGGAATATTCACAATCAGTTGAATTTCACTTAGATCATGTAACCGAACAATAGGCTCTTTGGCATTGACTTCTTGATGGTTTTTACTGTAAACCTTAGCAATTACACCATCAAATGAAGCACGTAACGTACTGTAATCTAGATTGTTATTTGCACTGGCTAACTGTGCTTTGGCCGATTGAGCTTTAGTTCTGATCTGGTCAAATTCAGAGGCCGAAATATAGTTTGTTTTCACTAAATTTTTAGCACGCGTTAGATCGGCCATTGCCGTATCAAAATGCGCTTGCGCTTCTGCTACATAGATTTTTAAGTCTGTGTCATCCAATTTTGCGATAACATCACCTTTGTTAACCTTATCGCCTTGCTTTACTACAAAGTGCGTTAGGTCTGTCTCTTATACACATCTGACGCTGC
>CAJXRC010000368.1 GCA_913058405.1 uncultured Colwellia sp.
ATTGAACATTTAACATAGCTCTGAGTTGGGAAGAAATTTAATCAAATTGGTATTATTTAAGCAGAGAAATTATTAATGTGCTTACTAAGGAAAATATAACGTTGAAGGGTAGGGGCTCGAGAGTTTATTGATGATATAACTAAAACGATAACTAAAAATATTCCCTTAAAGAAAGGAGTACTTTTACATTCAAATAGTGGTGCTTAAAATGATTACCCTAAGCGTGTGCCGTCCTTGGCTTCGATACGAATAAAAACTAGCCAGTATGCTGAGGATAATCGGTATAACCTTTACCAGTGCCACCATACATACTTGTGGGGTCGACACTATTTAAAGACCAATCATTTTTTATTCTTTCAGGGAGATCAGGGTTAGCAATAAATGGTCGACCAAAACCAAAGATATCGCCTTTACCTTCTGTCAGAATTCGTAATGCTTTTTCTGGCGTATATTTACCGGCATACATAATACAGCCTGCAAAATATTGTCTAACATCTTGATAGAATGCATCTGGTAAATCCGGTGCATTATCCCAATCAGCTTCGGCAAGGGATAAATAAGCGATACCAATATCATTCAGTATTTTTATCGCTGCAATATACGTTGCATGCGGGTCACTTTCTACTAATCCAAGGTAAACGCGATCTTCATCGGTACTTTCAAATAATGGCGCAAATCGAACGCCTACTTTGTCTGCGCCCATCACTTGTGTTACCGCTTCGGTGATTTCTTTTAAAAATCGTAAACGATTCTCTAGGTTTCCACCGTACTTATCAGATCGGTTATTGGTATGCCCAGAGATGAATTGGTTAACTAAATAACCATTGGCGCAATGTAATTCAACACCATCAAATCCAGCTGCTTTAGCGTTTACCGCTGCTTGTCTGTACATCTCAACTAAGTCTTCAACTTCGCTTGTAGATAATGCTCGAGGTTGACTTGGATCTGCTAAAGCGCCCACTTCAGGAGCGGTTTCAATGAAAACTTTTACATTGTCAGCTTGAATATCAGAAGGACCGACAGGTAGGCCTTCGTTTGGTTGTAAAGAGACATGTGACACTCTACCAACATGCCAAAGTTGGCAAAAAATCACACTATTGGCGTCATGAACCGCTTCAGTTACTTTTTTCCATCCTTCAATTTGTTCTTTACTGTGAATACCGGGTGTCCACGCGTATCCTTGACCCCTTGGTTCAATTTGTGTTCCTTCGGTTACCATAAAACCAGCACCTGAACGTTGTGAATAATATTCAGCCATGAGGTCATTGGGAATATTACCCGGTTGTGAACTTCTCGAACGTGTTAAAGGGGGTAATACAATACGATTTTTCAAGGTGTACGGACCAAGAGAAACCTCACTAAATAAACTATTAAACTTCATATTTATACTCCAATGATGAAAGCGTTAAAATGGCTATTACAAGCCTGCTGTTGATTCATTCAAACTAATTGGATGTATGCTATGCTTGATGTATTACAATTAAAAACAAACAATACTTGTTAGGAATACAATTTTGAGTGGTATCAATAGGCTAGACATTAAGCAATTACGAATACTTCAGCTTTTATTGCAAGAACGAAATTTATCGAAAGTCGCTAATTTAATGGGGTTAACGCAACAAGCGATAAGTGAACAACTCAAAAAACTAAGAAATACTTTCGATGATGAAATGTTTATTAGAACAAGCAATGGCGTAATTCCTACACAAGTTGCCGAAAATATGGAGCATAAGTTAAATCAAATACTCTCAGATATTGATAACTTAATTTCACCTGAAAACTTTATCCCCTCAAGCCTTACTGGCGTGTTACAGATCAGTACTTCAGATTATGCCTTAGTCACAATATTTCCGATTTTAATTAAAATAATCAATACTGAAGCGCCTAATTTAAAGGTAGTAATTAGAGATTTTGAATCAGATAACTTGCATCAATTGATGGTGACTGGAGAGCTAGACTTAGTCATTACGTTTCCTGAATTTATCCCAGATAATTATCCTAATATGCTGTTATTCGAAGAACATCATGTTTGTGTTACCGGAGTAAACTCTAAATTTAGGGGAAAGGAATATGATCTAAAAGAAATAGCAGATATGCCTCAAGTGATTGTATCCCCTTCGAGAGCTAATCTTAAAGGATCTCATGATGCGTGGTTTGAGCGTAAAGGCTTTAAACGTAATGTCATTATGTCTGTGCCAAGTTTTTCTTCTGCTCCTGATATCATTGAGGCATCTAATACCATAGGTTTTCTTCCTTCACGGCTATTACCCCATCCAAAAGTGGTACCAGTTCAAATTTCTGAAAATCCACCCAGCTTTAATGTTATTGCCGCTTGGCATCCTAGATCTCAGAATAATCCACTGCATAAGTGGCTGTTGAGTATTTTAAACGATAACTTTGTAAAATAGCGGGTAATAGACTGCATTGAAAAATGCTCGTTTTTATTTAATTATTCTAGATTTAGCTATGTATTGAAAGTTATAGCTTCAAGATGAATGTTTAGAAGTAATATAGCGACTGCTTATCCCGTTTAGTCAGTAATTTCAACGTGATGATTTGGCTGCAACAATGTAAAAGGTGATAAATTTAAGCAAGTTCTTGCAAAGGAATCATACGTTAATTGATTAACCCTATAGCAATTATTTACCGGTTAGCCTTGTATTCACTATTTTTATCCTCATTTTCAGTGTATCCAATGTATTTAGTTTTAACCGCAATAATGTTTTGCAGTACTATTTTTTGCTATATCAACTGAGTCAATATTCAGTTCTATTGTCAGAACTCAGTTAGACAATGAAAAATAAAATATGGGATAAAACTTATTCTAGTTTCGTTACTGCTTTAAATAGCAGCGAGCTTAATCGATTTAATCTAGGTTATAAATATGACGTTAAATGAAAGTAAACCCGCAATAAGAGCACGGGTTAAATTAAGCATAAAAGGTGATATTCCTGCAGAAATTATCAGCTTTACTGATCTTGTTGATGATAAAGAACATATTGCTATAGTGTTTAATCGTGCAGATAAACAGCAGAAATCTCCTTTAGTAAGAGTTCATTCTGAATGTTTGACTGGCGATCTTTTCCATTCTTCTCGGTGTGATTGCGGTGAACAGTTAGACGAATCGATCAGCATTATGAAAGATAAAGGCGGCATCATTCTATATCTTAGACAAGAAGGGAGAGGCATAGGTTTATATAACAAATTAGACTCTTATCTTTTTCAAGAGAAAGGTATTGATACCTACGAGGCAAATAGAAAACTTGGCTTCAATGATGATGAAAGAAACTATGATGATGCAATAAATATGCTCAAAGCGATGAATCTGTCTCTTATACACATCTCCGAGCCCACGAGACCGTACTAGATCTCGT
>CAJXRC010000369.1 GCA_913058405.1 uncultured Colwellia sp.
CGAGATCTAGTACGGTCTCGTGGGCTCGGAGATGTGTATAAGAGACAGGTACAAGGCGCTGTAAGCGAAGCATAGTCTTTTCTATACAAGTAAAGCAGCAACGATGTATTAACTATTTAGACAAGCACAAATTACATCATGCCGCCCATGCCGCCCATACCACCCATGCCGCCCATATCAGGCATAGCAGGAGCTGAATCTTGAGGTGCATCAGTAATCATAGCTTCAGTCGTTAACATTAAACCTGCAACAGAAGCCGCAAACTGTAGTGCTGAACGCGTTACTTTAGTTGGATCTAAGATACCCATTGCAATCATATCGCCATAAGTACTGTTACCAGCATTGTAACCATAGTTGTCTTTACCATTGCGTACTTCATTAAGTACTACTGAAGATTCATCACCACAGTTTGCAACGATTTGACGAAGCGGAGCTTCCATCGCACGAATAGCAACGTTAATACCATGTGTTTGGTCTTCGTTAATGCCTTCAAGATCTTTAATTGCTTCAGCAGCGCGAACTAATGCAACACCACCACCGGCAACAACACCTTCTTCAACCGCTGCGCGAGTCGCATGTAATGCATCTTCAACACGAGCTTTTTTCTCTTTCATTTCAATTTCAGTCGCCGCACCAATTTTAATTACCGCAACACCGCCAGCTAATTTAGCTAGACGTTCTTGTAATTTTTCTTTGTCGTAATCAGAAGAAGAGTCTTCGATTTGACCGCGGATTTGAGAAACGCGTGCTTTAATGTCTGCTTCTTCACCAATGCCGTCGATGATAATTGTTGTGTCTTTAGAAATAACAACACGTTTAGCTTGACCTAAATCTTCTAAAGTCGCTTTCTCTAATTCCATACCAATTTCTTCAGAAATTACTGTACCAGCCGTTAGTGTTGCAACGTCTTGTAACATTGCTTTACGACGGTCACCAAAACCTGGTGCTTTAACAGCAGCAACTTTAACGATGCCACGCATATTGTTAACAACTAATGTCGCTAGTGCTTCACCTTCAACATCTTCAGCGATGATTAGTAATGGCTTACCTGATTTAGCAACACCTTCAAGGGTAGTTAGTAATTCACGAATGTTCGATACTTTTTTATCTACTAATAAGATGAATGGGTTTTCAAGCTCAACCGTGCCATTTTCTTGCTTGTTGATGAAGTATGGAGATAGATAACCACGATCAAATTGCATGCCTTCAACAACATCTAATTCGTCAGTTAATGCTTGACCTTCTTCAACAGTAATTACGCCTTCAGCGCCTACTTTGTCCATTGCTGTAGCAATGATTTGACCAACAGTTTCGTCTGAGTTTGCAGAGATAGTACCTACTTGCTCAATCGCTTTGTTATCTGTAACAGGTGTTGACGCATCTTTTAATGCCGCAACAGCAGCAATAACAGCTTTGTCGATACCACGTTTAAGATCCATTGGATTCATGCCCGCAGCGATAGATTTCAAACCTTCGTTAACAATGGCTTGTGCTAATACAGTTGCAGTAGTAGTACCGTCACCGGCTTCATCATTGGCTTTAGAAGCAACTTCTTTCACCATTTGCGCACCCATGTTTTCGAATTTATCTTCTAATTCGATTTCTTTAGCTACGGTAACACCATCTTTAGTGATTGTTGGACCACCAAAAGATTTATCAATAACTACGTTACGACCTTTTGGTCCCAATGTAACTTTTACCGCGTCAGCTAATACATTTACGCCACGTAACATTTTAGTTCGTGCGTCATTTCCAAATAATACGTCTTTTGCAGCCATGTTATTTATTCCTGTAATTTTGTTTATTTATAAATAATTAATTTGAATCTTTACACTCAAGCAGCATTTTAATTATGCTAATTCGCTTAAACGCAAAGAAGAAGCACGGAGCTTACGATAGTAAGCGAGTACTTCTGATGTCGCCCTTAAGATGAAGAAGCGACATTAAAATTCCTGTGACTACTCAACGATCGCTAAAATGTCTGATTCTGAAAGAATTAAGACTTCTTCGCCATCAATTTTTTCAGTTTTAACACCGTAACCTTCACTGAAGATAACTTGATCGCCAACTTTTACGTCTAATGGGCGCACTTCACCATTTTCTAAGATACGGCCATTACCTACAGCAATAACTTCACCACGTGTTGATTTTTCCGCTGCGCTGCCTGTTAATACAATACCGCCAGCTGATTTTGATTCAACTTTTTTACGTTTAACAATTACACGATCATGTAGTGGACGAATGCTCATTAATTCTCTCCTGAGATAACTCAATTATTTTGTAAGGTTACTAGTCATAATTAACAACTATATAGTTGATAATAGAAATGGGGATAAAATAAATCTTCACAAGCCCTAAACTAAAAAAACTTAATCACAACTAATCTTTACGTTTGAATTCACCTTCCAAGGTATCGCCTTTGTGATATGAAATAGGTTCATTTGATGAAGCTTTTGATGAAGTAAAAGGTTCAGCTGACTCTTCATGCTGATAGACGTTGCCAGTAGCGCTGTGATGAAAAGAGGCGCCTGCACCAAGTTGGTTAACCTTAATATGTTTTTGTACTTGAGTAGCAATTGCCGTACGCACACTAGGCACTAATAACAATAAACCAAAAATATCAGTGACGAAACCGGGGGTCACTAATAATACACCGGCCACTAATAACATTAAGCCTGTGACTATTTCCCCTGATGGCATTTCACCTTGTGCCATTTTTGTTTGCACTGATTGTAATGTAGCTAAGCCTTGTTGACGGACATATTTGGCGCCTAACCAAGCACTTAAAATAACAATAGCAATTGTTGGCCATAAACCTAGCAACGCGCCCACTTGCATAATCACCGTTATTTCGATGATAGGGATAATGATAAAAAGTACAAATAATAGTTGAAACATAATGATTCCTTATTTTCTATGAAACTTATATTGGGCTTATCAGGTCTTTTTCAAGGCCAGTTGATACAAGCCTAAGTTTTCCTTAATACTCAAGGTATACTATCGATAGGATTACAACCATAGGTAACAATTTTGTATCAATTAGTATTAACGACTTGTCCCGATGAGATAGTAGCTAAGAATATTGCTCAACACTTGGTTACAGAAAAACTTGCTGCCTGCGTAAATATAGTGCCAAATATTACCTCTATTTATTGTTGGCAAGATGAATTGCATTGCGACAATGAAGTACAATTGTTGATAAAAACAGATGAAAATATATTCGCCGCTTTAAGTGATCGAATTAATCAATTACACCCGTATACTCGCTCCACTTGAAGATGCAGGATTCAGCTGGAGTTATAAACACTTTAGGCAAGGCATTGATTGAAGATAATAGTTATTCTATTGTCGAAATCAATAACGTAGCATAAAG
>CAJXRC010000370.1 GCA_913058405.1 uncultured Colwellia sp.
CAGCGTCAGATGTGTATAAGAGACAGATTATTATCACTGATGGTGAATACTTGTTTGCGTATTGCTCAAATAACTTACATTGGCTTACTCGTAGAGCACCCTTTGGTCAAGCAAGTTTAATTGATGCTGAAATGGCAGTAGATTTTCAAAAGGAAACAACCAGCAATGATGTGGTTACTGTTATTGCGACGCAACCGCTTACCGATAATGAAACTTGGCATAAAATGCCAGCGGGACAATGGCAACTGTTTTGTTTAGGGGAGTTAGTTGCTGGTGATCTCATTTGCCAAGAAAAAGATAACACGTAATCAATGTTACCTATACCCGCTACCAATCAAGATGCAAATTTCATCGTGTTTGAGCGCTTCTTTGATGGGTTTACAATGACTTTATACTACATTAAATAATCAAAATGAATGCCGGACAATATATCGTTTAGCGTTCTTTTAATTTATGTCATGAAGCTCCAAGCGATAAAACGGCTAACTTTTTGTCCTTGAGTCATATTAATGACTTTAATTTGCTTGGCATCAGATTTTTTTAAGCTAAGTTTAAGTTTGGACAAATGGTCTTTCTTCGATACCAAACAAGTAAACCAAAGCACTTGCTTTTGATAAGCCTTACTTTCTTTAATCATCTTACCAATAAAAGCTAACTCTCCACCAGGACACCAAAGTTCAGCTTTTTGCCCACCAAAATTAAGTGTTTTTTCCTGCTTTATTGAAGAATGACTACCCTTGTTCAAATTTTTCAGTTTTCTCGTTGTTCCTTGACTCGCTTCAGCTAAAGAACTGTGAAATGGTGGATTACAGAGCGTTAAATGATAAAACTCACCTTCAGCTATTATACCATTAAAGATATGACTGCTATCAGTTTGAAGTCGGCAGTTAATACTTTTAGCTAATGATTTGTCTGATGATATGATTTGTTTCGCTACTTTTATTGAAACAGGATCAACATCTGAGGCAACAAAGTGCCAATTATATTCTCTTTGACCTAAAATAGGGTATATACAACTAGCACCTGTGCCTATGTCTAATACATTGATACGTGTTTTATTCGGTAGTAAGGCCTTTGGGGTTTCAGTTATCAAATCTTGGAGGTGGTGGATATAGTCAGCTCTTCCTGGAATCGCAGGACATAGGTAACCATCAGGTATATTCCAAAAATTTACACGGTACTCGCTTTTTAATAACGAAGAGTTAAGTGCTTTTACCGCTAATGGATCGGCAAAGTTTATTGTATCTTGATTATTGTATTTATTTTTTACAATAAATTTCAATAAATCTGGGTGAGCTTTTACTAAAGCGGTAAAATTATAACCCTGTGTGTGGCGATTATTTTTGTGCAAAGTAGGACCGTTGTAATAAAGAGAAGAATAAAATAAAAGCGTGTTTAAATATTGCTTGGCTTTTGGCCAATTTTAAAATAGCCATTACTGGTAAATTGCACTGCTTGTTGACGTTTTTTACCTAATAAAATAGGTCCGTCATCCATGAACAAAAAGTTTTTCCAACAGCGCTTAAAAGTAAGCCAATTCGTTTCAATGACATTATCTCGAGAGCTACAGTAGTAAACAACAGTATTTTGATCCCAGTCCAAGTGACTTTCTATTAGCTCTGGAAGTACTTCTTCATTGCTATCCCAAATACCTTCCCACTTGCCTTGCTCTGACCAATTATTATTGTCTGATGGCCAATCACCTTTTTTAAAAAAATCAGGATGATCTACTTGGCGAGAGATAAAGGTGTCCCATAAAATATTTGCGCGCTCAATACTCATGGGCTTAATTTTGGCTAAGTCATTTTCTGCAATAGGTAAACTTTTATGCTTGAAAATCCAAGCATTTTTTAGACTGTCTAACGGGAGATAATTCATTAATATTGCTCAAAAAAGGAAACAGCGTAATTATACCCAGCAATGGCGAAATAAAGAAGCGCAACATAACATAAGCGTGTTTAGAGTTTTAAAAATCTGTGGATAGTTCAGTTGAGAACTTATTTATGATGATTGCTCTGTACTATCAACCTTTTTCGAGTCTTTATTAGCAATTCTATAAGCATCAAACGCTGCAATAGCCCAGATTATTAATAATATGTAACTAATATTTGTCAGGTTTGGGTTTTCTAAAGCACCTTGATCAATTAATGCTTGGCGAATTGCTGAAACCTCAATAGGAATTTCACCTCGGATAATACTTTCGATTACTTGCTGAGTTTTATCATGTATATCTTTAACTAGACCTAAAAGTAAATAAGTAAAACTAGCGATGAAACCAAACCCTATAGCATATTTTTTTAAAACTAAATGACCAATTCCTGGAAAAACGAGTAATGATAGTAGAGTAACTTTAGTGCTTTGTTTCATATATTGATCGCAAATAAGACTGATGAATTTCGCAGTATCTTATCCTGATACGTTAACCTTATACAGACTAACCGTAGCTTTAAAGTAATATGGTATAAGGTTTTAGTTGTTGGATAGGGAGTTTCGGCAAGTAATCAAACGATCGTTTTAATTATTATAAAAACATGTATACTCGAATTGTTAAAATAAATATTATTAAGTCTAATGATTATTTAAAACAAAATTAGTTAGTTATCATTTGAATGAAAGTGATTACTATTGGGGTTCTTAGCTCATTAATAGATAAAATTCTATTGTAGAATGCATATGTTAACTTCTAGTAACATAAAATTAACGCTTGTGTAATTTTTGTTCAAATGCTAATTTTTAAAAATAAGAATAAAAATAAAAAAAGGATCGGCTATGCCACAAGCTGCAATTCGCCATGATGAGGAAGATGCGGACGATGAATATTTGTCTGAATCAAAAGAACATCAACAGGTTGCTTCTATCCGGGGAGCTGAAGAAGCATTAACAAGTGTGAACTCACCAAGCCCTGAAAATACAGAAAAAGAACCTTATTACCATTACACAGTTGATACCAAGGATCCTGATCCTTGGTTGATCATGCACAAAACCAAAATAATACTCTTTGTGATTTTTGCGATAGTTGCGGTGGTTGGTAGTATCTTTTATAAAGATCTTCAATTAAAAGAACAAACGAAGGCACTTGTTGCGGAACCACAACTGAATGATCTTTACTACGTTGATTTCCGTGTTATTAAGGACAATCTCCGTCCAACTGAAAAATTCCGCATGGCGAAAGTTTCAGATATTACGGGTAATGTAATAACCATAAATTTTAGTAGTTATTTTTATCTACAAGAACATGAACTCAATGAAGCCATTCGATATGCTCAGCTTAGGTTTGAAAAATTTTTCCAAGAAAAGCGCCATAACTATACCTGTCTCTTATACACATCTCCGAGCCCACGAGACCGTACTAGATCTC
>CAJXRC010000371.1 GCA_913058405.1 uncultured Colwellia sp.
TCGTCGGCAGCGTCAGATGTGTATAAGAGACAGGGTAGGTATTGATGCTTTTGCTGACAGCGCTATTAACATTGGTATTAGACTTTGGATACCCACTACCAACTTGTACGCTGCCAAATATAGCGCCTATAAAGCAATTTACTTAGCATTTGAAGAAGAAAAAATCACTATCCCATTCCCACAACAAGATATTCACCTTATTGAACCAAAAAGCCTTAAACAAGCTTAATAGTTAAGCGTATTTAAGGCATCAAGTTTAAGTAAATGGGCAAGGTATTACTTGCCCTTTAAACTTATTTTCGGCCAGTTTTCACTCCTGTCCAAATTCGAGTCATAGAACGTTGCGCTTTCAATGGACGAACTTGCTGGACATACAAATTATTAATTACCTCGTCAGAAGGATAGATGGCAGGGTTTTCACGAACTTCTTTATCGATTAACTTCATCGATGCCGTGTTACCGTTTGCATAGGCAACATAGTTCGTTATGCCCGCAATAACGTCCGGACGTAATAAGTAATTAACAAACTTATGAGCATTTTCTTTATTAGGTGCATCCTTAGGAATCGCTAACATATCAAACCAAAGATTTGCTCCTTCTTTAGGGATTTTATATTCTATTATATGGCCGTTCCCAGCTTCTTCTGCACGGGCTTTCGCTTGGAATACATCACCAGAGAATCCGTAAGCAACACAGATATCGCCATTAGCTAAATCAGAGATATAGCGTGACGAATGGAAGTAAGTAATATGAGGACGTATTGTGGCTAACAGTTTACCTGCGGCCTTATAGTCGCTTGCCTTGTGACTATTTGGGTTGAGTCCTAAATACAACAGCGCCTGTGGAATCATTTCATCTGGTGAGTCAAGCACAGCTAAACCACATTTGCCCAATTTTTCAGCATATTTTGGGTTGAAAATAAGTTCTAGTGAGTCAGTCGGTGCATCATCACCCAATGCAGCTTTTACTTGAGCAACGTTATAACCAATACCATTGGTGCCCCATAAGTAAGGAACCGCATGTTGATTCCCTGGATCGGCTGTTTGCAGCTTGCTCATTAACTCAGGATCTAGATTACTATGGTTAGGTAACTGATCGCGGTTTAATTTACTATAGACACCCGCTTTAATTTGTTTGGTCAAGAAGCTGTTTGACGGTACCACAATATCGTAGCCAGACCGTCCTGAAAGTAGTTTAGCTTCTAGTACTTCATTACTATCGAATACATCGTAAATAACCCGAATTCCAGTTTCTTTTCTAAAATTTTCCAATGTATCTTCGGCAACATAATCGGACCAGTTATACATTTTGACTACTTGTTCCTCACTAGCATTAACGCTACTTACAAATATTCCGGCACTTAACAATGCCATTGCTGTTACTGTTGCTTTCTTAAAAAGTCTCATTATTTATCCTTTCGTTGCATCAAAGATTAACTAAACAAGCAAAACAAAAATCAAACATACCAAGTTTGTTTTTTATTCACTACATCAAGAGGGCATCGAGTCGAGTTTTTCTTACGCCATGTTTATTTGGTTGTTTACAGTTAACTCTATATTTGCCCTCATTGATAGAGTATTGACCTCCTTTATATTTTAATAAATACCATTTTTTTTAACGTTAGTTACAGTATTAGTTACTTATGCTAATTTATTGAAGAAAATAAAAAACACAGATCTCCCCGCTTGAAGGTTTTCAAAGATAAAGAGCTTGTTTTGCGTTAAACGTTATTGCGATACCAATCGTATTTCCAACTCAATGCATATTTGGAAGCATATTATTATGCAAGGCTGATAAAGTGAAGTTAGAGTAGACTAGGCCGTTTTGTGCAACTCTTCTAAATAAGCTTCAGTAATTAAATTGGGGCGAGCGCCCTTTCGAGTGATAGCCGAAAAATTAGTGTAGAAGTTGCGTTTGTGAGGTTCAATGGCACGCAACAAATCTTGTACCACCCAGCGTTCAGCAAAGTGAGTAGGTAAAAAACCTATAAAACGTCCTGTAAGAATGAGAAATGCAATACCTTCACGATCAGTCGATGTTGCCGAGCCCTTAAATCTTTTTTGTTGTTGTTTAATGTCAGCTGGCTGCGGGTAGCAGGGTAATACTGCGTCATATTTTTCAAGGGCGTAATCACTAATCGTATTGAGATCTTGATTGAATAATGGATGCTGAGCACTGCAATATAATAACGATTTTTCCTTGTATAAAGGAAGGTAATTTAACCCTGATAAAGCACGTAAATCGGGGACTACACCGATATGAAGTTGACCATCTAATACTGCATTTTCAATGTCGTAAGGCGGCATCATCTGAATATTAAAGATGACTTCGGGTGCACGATGTTTGAAAGTACTAAGCGATCTGGTAATACGCATTTGTGGATTGGTGACCAAGTTATCGGTAATACCGATATTTAAATCTCCAACCAGCTTAGTATTGATGGCATTAATTTGTGACTTGAACGTATCTAAACAACCCAATAGCTGCAAGGTCGCATTATAAACATGTTCACCTTGCTCGGTAATAGAAAATCCTGTTCTTCCGCGATGACACAGTCGCATGTTCAATAGCGATTCTAATTCAGACATTGCATTGCTAATCGCAGGACGACTGATGTTAAGTTCGGCCTCTGCAGCAGCAAATCCTCCAGATTCAATTACCGCTTTAAAAATACGTAAGATCCGAATATGTGAGTCACCGAGTCGGTGAGGCAGGATGTTTTTTATTTTATTCATTAATCTCCAATAAGTAACCAATTAGATAACTATTGTTAAAAAAAGAGGTATTTAATAATTTAACAGGATGGTGATAATAGAGTCAACTTAATTCTAACCTTAGCTATTTTGGGGTCAACTATGAACAATAACCAAACAAAACATGGCATCACTCAGGCACAACTTGATGCGCACTGGATGGCTTTTACTGGCAACCGTGAGTTTAAAAAAGACCCACGCATCATCGTTTCTGCAGAGGGAAATTACTATACCGATGCCGACGGTAGAAAAATCTTTGATGGTTTATCTGGCCTATGGTGTTGTGGCGCGGGTCATAGCCGTCCTGAAATTACTGAAGCGGTCAGTAAACAAATAAAAAAATTGGATTATGCACCCGCTTTTCAATTTGGTCATCCCAAAGCCTTTGAACTGGCCGAGAAAATCGTTGAGTTTATGCCCAAAGGCATCAACCGCGTGTTTTATACCGGCTCTGGCTCAGAAGCCGCTGAAACCTCTCTGAAAATGGCGCGCGCCTACTGGCGCAAAAAAGGCTTGGCCAGCAAAACCAAATTAATCGGTCGCGGTCTGGGTTATCACGGCGTTAATTTTGGCGGTATTTCAGTTGGCGGTA
>CAJXRC010000372.1 GCA_913058405.1 uncultured Colwellia sp.
CAGGTGATCTTGAAGGTGGCTCAGGTGTTGGCTCGGTAGGCGATCACACAGCATACGCTTTTCATGTAAAGAGTAAGATTGAAAACATCGGTATTATGTTCCAAGCTTCTGAATATGAATATGACCTAGACAACGGCTCTGATGCTGTCGCTGTAGGTGCTTGGGCATTCTATGACACAATTCCAACGGAAGCGACATCGTATAACCTTAACTTATCTTACAGCCAGTCAGTGTCTCTTGGACCTATCACTAACCTGACTTACTATAACGATTACAACTTAATCACTGATAAATCAGCTGGTTTGGATGATACTACAATGAACGTAACCGGTGTTGCGATCAGTGCTGGTGGCGTCTATGCATATATTGATTACGTTATTGCTAAAAACCAACCATTTATCGGCGGTACCTTAGTTGGCAATGCTGATGATTGGAATAAACGACTAAACATCAATATCGGCTATTATTTCTAAGTTAAATTTTTCTCTTTATGCCGTATTTTAGCAGTCACTTGCTTGAATACGGCAATTTCTGCTTTCATTCCTGTCACTGCTTTCTTTATTTTCTTTGTATCCCTTATTTTAATTTCCCACACTTAATTTAATCAAACTCTGACCCCATCATATCGACAATGCGCTGCACTGAAGAGAGCAATTGGTTTTGTTCCCATGACCCCAATGCTTGAAACTGTGTAATAAAATTAGTCGGGAGTAATTGTGGCACTTGAAGTAACAAGCTAGCCCCTTTGTCAGTTATAAACAGTTCCACCCTGCGTTTATCATAATCACTGCGCTTGCGTTGCACTAATTTGTTTACTTCTAAACGATCAATAATGGTGGTGACCGTAGCAGGACTAAGATTAACGGCTTTCGCTACCACTTTTGCCATTGGTCCCTTTAATTCGACTATTTTTTTTATGACTAATAACTGAGGTCCGGTTAAACCAAATTTCTTATTTAATTGTTTAGAGTGCAAGTCAACTGCACGATTAACTTGCCGTAAAGACAATATAAGCTGCTCATATATTTCCACTGTATCGATCCAACTATTAACTAAATAACTAAGTGACTGAGTGACTGAGTGACTGAGTGACTAAAATATAAACCCCCTAGCCTAAATCAGAGGGGTTTATAAATACCTATCCTGATAACTTACGGGTCAATAGATTATCAGTCTTGATAGAACCATTCTTGCACTAGGCAATTTAAAAACCAAACGTTCTTGATACCGATAAGACCACTCGACTGTCTGACGTATCCCAGTCCATACTGGTATCTTCTGCCGCTAGGTTAAAGTCAAATCCGCTATAGCTAGTCATGTATTCAATACGGTAATGGTTATATGATTTATCATCAAAATTATTACCCCAACCCCACTTACTCACATCGTCCGACGTTGAACGATCGATACTTACACGGATATTATGACCTTCACTTATGGTGAATGTGTGTGCAGCCATCATAATATAATGGCCAGCACCGGTACCAAAGTAATCCCAGGCGTACCAAAAATTTAACTCGGTATCACCCATAGATGAGTTATAGCCAAACTTGGTATATGCCTCACCGTATTGATAGTCACTTGAGCCATCATCACCATGGTAAGTGTAATAGGCTACGCCAGCGTCTAAACCAATTTGTTCATTCAGTTGCCAGTAATTACCAACATAAAAGTCCCATTCAATATTGGTATCATCACTGCCACCAAAATCCACATTACTTGCCCAAGTCCCCAGATAGAAACCACCATCCCCCGCATAGTCTAAACTGGCTTGTAAAGCGGGGTCACTATCGGTTTGACTGACCCCGTTAAAGGTGTAATCAGAAGTTAAGTTTACGGTTGATGAAACATCAGCATTTGCACTACCAGCGGCTAATAGACAGATAGAAGCTAGTGTTGTTACTTTTTTATTCATTATATTCATTGGAAATTCCTGTAATAATTATTATTTTTTATTTTAAATTACTTAGATAATTCAATCTTTTGATAATCAATTTCATACTCGGTTGGTGAACAATCTATTGCTTTTACTACCTTAAATTTTTTCACCAAAATGTAACCTTGACAGGTAAATAACAAGCCAATAACTACTGCGCCAACCCATTGTATTTGTAGAAAATCCAACTTAAATAGCAGGGTTAATAAACTCAATGCAACGACATTACCTATTAGATATTTTGCTTTGCCGAGTTTGTTCACACCAATATCAAGGTTGTCCGTGTATAGTCGAACCAGAGAATCAAGTGAATTGATAACAAAGGTAATACCAACGATAGCCATGGCTAAGTTATAAAATCCGCTAGTATCAATACTGTTGATACTGTAGTAATAAAGCACGGCAAACCAAGCTGCTATCGGTATTGATGGAATAACTAACATTGCCGCCAGCACTTGGTAAGTACGTAAACCTCCAACAAAACGCGAAGTAAACTGACCGATCATAATGCTCCAAGCAAACCACCAATAAAGGTAAAATTCATGATAATCATTAAGCGGAAGAACAAACTTATCTAGGTTACCGAAATAACCGCCAAGTAGGCCTAGTGTTGAAACAAATTCACCAGCACTTGAACCTTCTCCCATGAATGCACCAACCCACATCACAGCAATTAAGGCTAAAAATGCCCAAGTAGTTGCCAGACTTAGAAGACGCACATAACGTATGTTGGTACTTGAATAAACCGACGCACATATCACGGCGAAGACAATTAAATAGAAGCTACTGACTACGGTCTCTCCATCCCCTAGTTCAGGCAGATACCAAGGTAAATTGGTTAATAACAAGTAGGCCGTGAAGGCACAAGTACCAATAATCACAAAGTTATTAATAAACTTAATCAATGGCAGTTCAAAAAACTTAACGCGTGGTTCTATCACACAAAAATAGAAACAAGTCAGAAAATAGAAGCCCCAAATGAGAAAGGCCCAAAAGCCAAACTCGATAGCGAGTGGATTGGTAAAGCTATATTCCGGACTGGCCGCCAAATCGGCATAGCCGGCAAACTCAGTCAGTGGAAACATGATTAATCCCACATCAAGCCCTGAGGTGAAAAGAATAGCGATAAAGGTGAAGGTGTGTACTGGTGTCACCCCAATGCATTTTACATTGCCCCAACGTACTAAAATAAATACGATGGCAGTAAAGGTAAATATTAATCCTGCCGATAGCCAAAGCGTCATAATAATTGCTCCCTACTGTGTTGCTGATTTAAATAATTCATACTTTTCTCCTTAACTAATGTTTATTTTTTATTTTTTATTTTAATTAATGTTAAAGTTTTGTAATATATTTCAGATGGTTACTTTATATTCTGTCTCTTATACACATCTGACGCTG
>CAJXRC010000373.1 GCA_913058405.1 uncultured Colwellia sp.
GGCTCGGAGATGTGTATAAGAGACAGGTGATGCAAGCTCATCATTAAAATTTTTATAACTAGCTAAGTTAGCGTTAGTTTCTTCTTCCAGGGAGTTAAGCATTCCTTTAATAGAGAGTAACTCTTTTTCCAGCACAGGGTCGTTGTACATATCTTGTTGATTCTTTGCTATTGAATCATCAATTTGTTTTTTATTATTGAGAAATGTAGTCTTTATTTTATCTATTTGTTTTGTAACTTTAGGTTGTAATGTAACGCTTTTTCTTACAAGGTTATCAAGTTCAACTGTCGCTAACCTAGCAGAATAACCTTTAGGCTTTCCTGCTTCTTTAAGTATTTTATTATCAAGATAATCAAGAGACCTTCGTCTAGTCGTATTCAAAAATTTATTAATAGCACTTAATGCATATTGGCAAATAGCATAAAAACTACGATATTCAATGTTATCTACAAAACTTTCTCTATCAGACTTTTCTACTAGTGCTTTATTGTCATTGGAGGACAAGTTTATATAACCTGTAACATTACTAGGTCTTAATGAGTAAGCCCCTGCACCTGAAGTCATCTCATTTGAGAGGCCAAGCCAGTCTTTATTATTTGAGCCAATACGAAAACCATCTCTATACGGTGAAATATCTCCAGCAATAGTTTTAATCGACTCTTTAATTTTTGTGAAGCTTAAATCTTCAATATCTAACGCTTCTTTACTTAAAAGAAAATTATATATTTTACTTTCGAAGTTACCAGGATGAAGGAAACTATTAAGTTCTAAGTCAACATCACCTAATTCAATAGAATGCTCAAATTTAAGGAAATATTTCCCTTCTATCAACTCCATTTTAAAGTCATTAAGTGTTGTCTGCTCTTTGAGATATTGATAAAATTGCACACCGTTATCAGAATTTATATATTCTTCAAAGACTGCTTTTCGATTGTTTGTATTTGGTTTAAAAGGTAGAAGTTCAATTTTTCCAGTTACAGATATAATGTTACCATTCAATTTAAAATCAAAAATACTAGAAGCCTGCTCGAGTAAATTTTCAGAAAACGCCTCTAACTCTAGAGATAATCCGTTATGAACATAAAAAGTTTTGAATTTGCTAATTTGTCCATGAGGGGAAACCATTGAAGCTATTTTAGTGGGAAACTCAATACTGCCAGCCCCCTCCCAGAAGGCTAAGTTTTTAATACCAATAGCCTCTATAATTGTACCCGTACCATTTTTAGCGGGAACTGTTTTTTCAGACACATGAACAGAATCTAAAGTTTTTCCATGTATAAAATCATCCCATGAAAATGAAACACATATACCTTCACTTTCAGGTTTAGACTGGGTGGATATTCTACAAATAGTACCTAGTTGCATAGAACCAAGCCTACCCAATCCTTTATCCCCAGTTAAAGAACGTTTAAATTTTTTAGTAACCTTATTGTTCTTTTTAGCTTCTTTTTTTTCTGAGTAACTAACTGTCAACCATGACCTGTTTATTCGTTCTCTATCCATACCATGGCCATTGTCCCGAATAGAGACTTTACCTTTGTATGTTACTGGAGTTCTAACTTCTTTATCATCAATTATCTCAACATGGTCAATGACTTCAATATAACTGGTATCAACTTCTATATAACAAAAATCGGCATCTGCATCATGTGAGTTTTTAATTAACTCCAAAAGAGCTATTTCTGGCCCACTTATGAGTTCAGCACCAAGTTGTTGTATGACATGCGCATCTATTTTTAATGTTAACTTTTTCTTAGTATCTACCACTTCCATTATCTCCGCATTATCAAAACTGACTCTTTGCCCATAGTTGATGCTATTTGGTTTCTTGAAGCCATGCGCTTACTAGGTATAGTTCTTTCAATTTCATAAACATAAGTACAACCTCTCGACTCTAAAAGCTCGCGCATAATCCTATCTAGTGGTACTTCAATATCTGAAATCCTTCGATTACCAAGAGTCCAGATCATATAGGCATTTTCCCTTAATTCCTCGATTGCATTTTTTAATGAAAGATCAAGGTCATACACAAAACTAATTAGCTTCTTTATATTATCTGGATTAACTTTTAATATTTTTTCAATACATTTTTCTAGTGACGATGAGCGATTAATTAGCTTCAATCGCTTATCTTTAGATTCTTTTAGTGAACCTCCAAGACTAGAGCTGTCAATTGCATTTTGGTAACTGAGCATTGATGAATCTATATTTTCATTAATGTCGGTTAAATCTATCCATTGGAGAGGGAGGTATGAAAACTGACCATAAGTAACAGTTGTAGAATTATCGCCGTATGGAGGAGAGCTAACAAGTAAATCAAATTTTAGTTTAGATTTTTTTCGTAATTTAGCATCTACATTTTTTATTGTTACTTGACCAATACCCTTTGAACGGTTCAGGTAACCTTTTTCAGCCAACATTGCTTTTTGCGCTTTAATATTTTCAAAACTTTTTAGTAAGTTTTTTTTAAAAATATTTTTAGCTGAACCAATTTTCTCAATTTGTTCTTCTGATTTAATATGAAGTTTATATGTGGAGCTTCTAGAATTACATGTAGACCTAACTGTATTACTTAATGCAAGCCAAAAAATCTTACGAGCCCATTTTGATGGTTCAGCTTTAATCGCTATATATATGGTGCTTAATTCTAATTGGACTTCCGGCAAGAACCACTTATCAATACCTTTAAAACTTACAGCCACTTCACTTACATTATTTTGCTCAATAAAACCAAGTACACTAATTATTTTTTCATCAAGTTTTCTTACATATAAAGGCCCGCTTTTAACTTCACAAGCCAATATAGCCAATGGGTTTATGTCATGACCAACAAAATCAAGTCCACGCATCATAGATTCACCCATGGTGGTTCCTGACCCCACAAAAGGGTCAAATACTGTGGTTATATTTGAGTCAACAGATTGAATTGCATCAATTAACTCCCCTTGCATCTGAGGAACCATCATTGCTGGATATTGAATTAAAGCATGGCAATGTTTACGTGTAGAGCGTCCTTTAAAAGACCAATATGAGTCATCAGCTGAGGAATAGGCTTGGAGCTTATTAATTACTATCTGGTCTTCTACTCTAACGTCCATTTTTATACTCTGAATGCAAGCTAACTTACTAATTAAATTATTTAAAATTTTATCATTTATTGAAGAACATTACCAGGCATGTTTGGTTACTGGTACATGTCTATCATTCTTTTTTTTGTTAGTTGCATACCATACACTTATATATTTATATTTAAAATGTGGGCAATAGTAATCTGTCTCTTATACACATCTGACGCTGCCGACGAAGAGGATAGTGTAGATC
>CAJXRC010000374.1 GCA_913058405.1 uncultured Colwellia sp.
CGAGATCTAGTACGGTCTCGTGGGCTCGGAGATGTGTATAAGAGACAGGTCATGCGGCGACAACCTCACCCTAGGAGGGATTCCCGCCAAAGTTATTTCAGACAAAGGGCCTGTGGACATACTAAAGAAACCTAGAACTAACGTCTCGAACGGCGGTGACCGGTAAAAAATCACCGAGCCTGTAAAAGCTGCTACATTTAGTGTTTATACAATAAATGTTGGGTCCGATTATCGAATATTCGCAATCTCTCCTAAATATGATGGGCCAACAAAACGCGACAAAAAACTCTTGAACACCCGTAACTACAATGAAATTGCTAAAGTGGATAGTAAATTTAGTTAAACGCTAGAATAGGAAAACATAGTATATTATTCGGTTTTACAGTCTATGTGCCGTGACGAACGCCACTGCATAACGGTACAAAATGGTATACCAATTCAATTTGATTATGGGCACCAGACTTCAGAAGGAGCAAGGTTGGTATTAACTACAACAGAATTATTTCAGAGTATCAGGCCATAAAGCTTTAATCGGTTAATACTTTTTTCCTTTACCGCTTAAAGTACAGACTAGGTTAGCATGTAACTTTAGAAACGGCTTATGACCAATGCAACAAACTGCGCCCTCCCATAACATTTTTTCTATCGAAGCATGAATTGTTTATATGTTCGTATAAAAGTTCTGAACTGACTGATGGTTAAAACGTACAAAATTATACCTCATAAAAAATCCCCCTGAAGTATGGGGCTTCTTGTTTCAAAGAAGCAAACATATGCGCAAAACATATATTCCAGAGATACAAGGTCTTCGTACACTTGCAGCGTTGCTAGTAGCGACCTATAACATCTGGTTCAACAGTGTTTCAGGTGGCGTTGATTTTTTTTGTTGTTTCCGCCTATTTTATCGCTCACTCTCTAAGTAAATATGACGCTTTAACTTGGAAAGATATGTCCTCTTACTACAGTAAAACTCTTCGTCGAATATTACCATCAGCGATGATTGTTTTTTGTTGCACTTGTATAATTATATCAATCGCCATTTCATTTGTTAGCTACAAAATAGAAAAACAAAAATGCCTTTTTAACCTTCTTTTTTATAGAAAATTGGTATCTTGCTGCTAGCGGATCTGACTATCTTCGCCAAGGCGAAAGCAAAAGCCTTTTTCTACAGTTCTGGGCATTGTCTGTCCAATTTCAGCTTTACTTCTGCATACCTATTGTATATCTATATGCTAAGAAGTTTGAAAATTTGGTTAGCATTAAGCACTGGTCTTAACTACTAAAGTTTTAACCGCTATCTTCATATGCTCTTTTACCTATTCCCTTTTCCTTACTTATTCCGCCCCAACCGAAGCCTACTCCAACACGTTTACTAGAGGTTGGGAATTTACTGCTGGCTTATTGCTCTATCACTTAGGTGGAGATATAAAAATAAATAAACGCACTGCTACCGTTTTAAACGTTATAGCGGTGCTTATAATCATAAGCTTCGGTTTTTATTGGGGTAAAAACTATGCGTTGCCAGGAGCTATTGCTTTAATCCCTGTACTATCTGCATCAGTTATCATCATTACCAGTAAAACGCTGTATTATTCGATTTTGAAATGGCGAGTGTTGACTGCTTTGGGCGACTACAGCTTTGCGTTCTATCTATGGCACTGGCCTATTTATCTGCTGGTATTTCAGTATTTGGATATCAAGTTGAGTCATCATCTACTGGGCATATGTTTAATTCTTACTAGTGTACTTTTAGCGTTTATCAGTACTAAATACGTAGAAGTACCACTTAGAACGAATAGTGATTTAGTACATAGCGACCGAAAGACAAACCTATATTCATTCATAAGAATGTCGGCTTCAAGCCTTCTTGTTGTTAGCTTATCTGTTCTATTTAAATCTTATGAGACCCCGTCACTAAAAGCGTTAAACGCATTTTACTCTGGAAAGGTAGCCCCCAAACTATCTAATAAAGAACTTTTTCCGCACGGCACTGTTATAAAACAAGACACGCGAGCAAGCTACTTCGATAACTGCGAACAAAACATGCAAAATAGCACCGTTGTAGAATGTGAGTACGGTAATAAAGAAAGTGACTTCGTAGTAGCTTTAGTTGGTGGCTCTCATGCAGCGCAGTGGCTCTCCCCCTCTTAAGGAAGTTGTGCTAGAACAGGGATTTAAAGTTCATTTAATAGTGAAAAGTGGGCGCAGCTTAACACGGTAGGCAGATCAATTTTACCAACCATCCATAAGCTGCCTTACGTGGAATAAGAACTTAGAAACTCGACTTGGTGAATTGACCCCGAATGTAATTTTGACCACCGTCTCTAGGAATGGTCCAGAAGGTGAGCGGATACCAGCGGGCTATTTAGAAAGTTGGCAATATTTAAAAAAAGCGCTACCTAATACAAATATTGTCGGAATTCGGGATAACCCTTGGTTCAAGTTTGATCTTCCGCTATGCCTTGAAGTTAAAAAACCGAAAGATTGCACACCCTGACGCTCGGCCTTCTATAACGATGACAATGTGTTACCCATTTTATCGAAATACTTAGATGGGTTATTAGATTTATCAGAGCAATTCTGCCCTCACCGAGAATGCAATACGGTTCTGGAAAACGGGTTAGTTAAGTTCCAAGATAAACATCACTTAACCAAATCGTATGCTTTAGTATTGAAGCCTAAACTCGCGGAAGCGATTGATAAAATGTGACCTGCACAGCCATTCGTACGTGAAAAGCATTAGCCAAAGGTATACTAAATATGCCACTATAAATACTATGAATGGAACACCCTTAGTACTGAAATAAATGGATCAATAAATGCCTAAAACAGTTTCTGTTATTATTACTACCCACAATAGGCCCGACTACCTTAAAGAGTCTTTAGCAGCCGTTTTAAAGCAAACCGTTTTACCGAAAGAAGTGTTCGTTATAGATGATGGTTCATCGGTAAGTTACGAAGAAGTATTAAACCTTTTTCCTAGTGAACAGTTTGAATATATGAAGGTTCCTGTAGCATCCGGGGCTAATGCGGCCAGAAATTTAGGAATATCAAAATCCACTTCAGATATTATCGCTTTTTTAGATGACGACGATGTTTGGGATGAGAATTATTTAGAACAGCATATTAAGGCTCATGACGATGGCGCAGATGCCGTCACGTGTGGTTATCGTTTTTTGGAAACACCCGAAAAAATTCATATCAACCCCACCCAAGTTATTACTACTGACGTTATAAAGAAAGGGAATAAATTCTGCGGCATGAGCCTGTCTCTTATACACATCTCCGAGCCCACGAGACCGTACTAGATCTCGTA
>CAJXRC010000375.1 GCA_913058405.1 uncultured Colwellia sp.
CGAGATCTAGTACGGTCTCGTGGGCTCGGAGATGTGTATAAGAGACAGGGGTATAACGAAACCCAAGGTCATTTGCGCCGTTTCATTATGAACGATTATGGCGAGACAATTAGAGCCTTGGCTGACGCTATTCAACAGTGCTTACCCGACCTACCTGAAGAAGCGCTTTTCTGGCGCTTGCACTTTGCAATGGGTAGTTTTGTCTTCTCAATGGCTTCAAGTCGAGCGTTGACAGAAATCGCTGAGTCAGATTTTCACAAGCATGTGAATATTGAAGAGGTGATCAGTCACCTAGTACCGTTTGTAGCACAAGGTGTTGCTGGTAACATTTCACAAAATAACTAAAAAATGGGGTCAGAGTGTCAAGTTACCGAGGGTGGATAACATGCATTCTAGATAGGGATTAAGTAAAAGGAAGTATATATGTATTACGGAACCTGTCTGTGCGGCGAAATAAGCGTGGAGATTTTAGGCTCGATAGATGACATCATTCATTGTCATTGCTCACTTTGTAGAAAGAATAGTGGTACTGCCTATGCCACCAATGGCTTTATCAATGCTAACGAATTCCGCCTAATAGACCCACAAAAGAAACTGGCTACTTACGAATTTAAACCGGGTAAAAATAGACATTTTTGCTCGACCTGTGCATCACCCATTTATAGTTCAAATGCAGCTAATCCTGAAAAACTGAGAATTCGGCTTGGTATTGTAGATTCAGATATTTCAGAAAGACCCATCTCTCACAACTTTGTTACGTCAAAAGCAAACTGGGACAACTTAGATGCTGCGCTGCCAAGATATGATACGTTTGAGCCTACTAGACAAAGTCGGTAAATTGAACGCAACTAATGAAATGCTGTTGGTTCATCTCCTGTAAGAAAATTGCAAAAGTATTATTAGCCTCATCAATGAGAGTAGATCTACATTAAAATTGGATGTTTATAATGGATTCATTGGAATTAGAAGAAAAACCGGAACTAGATTCAGCCCAACAGAATAAAATCAAAAATGAGACCCTAACCACAGAATTACATTTTGAATTACTAAAACAATATGCGTGGTTATCTTCCGCTGCTATTGGTGCAATCGTCGTTCTTGTTCAATTGAAAGCCATAGAAGCAGATAAAGATCTTTATGTCTCCCTCGGCTTTTTTGTGGCTTCCATTATTTTGTCGATTACGGGGCAGGATCATATAATTGATTCATTGCTCAAAGGTAAGCAAATATACGATGCTTCAAAGGTTTTGAAGTTCATTAGAACAATTTCTATGATGTGCTTCGGTATAGGTGTAGGTTATCTGGCAGCAAACGTATTAAAATTCTGGTAACTACGTCCTCTACCTTCATCGTGAACCAACCGCTACTTTCATTTTAAAACGGCATAGCCGAAGTTATTTTTAATTTTGGCTATGAGTAGGGAAACCCTTTGTGAATACTGAATACGCGTTTGGGTATATATGCCGTAACTTTACTATTTCAACACTATTCATTTTTTCAGTAAATGCTATTTCCGCCGAACCGGGCAGTCATAAGGAGCTGACTCAGTATTTGGATGAAGTTCGAGGTGAGTCTGCTATTCCCGCAATGGCAGTCGCGGTCATTACTGCCGGCAAAGTCAGTTATATTGAAGGTTTCGGCTACCTAGATGAGAAGTTAACCAAGCCCACAACGGATAAAACGCTATTCAGGGCTGCGTCAATTTCTAAACTTTTCACCGCGCAAGCCATAATGAAATTAGTAGAGCGAAGAAAATTAAGCCTCGATGACGAAGTGGGTTTATACATCCCCCAGCTTGAAAAATCTCAAATTACTATAAAGCAATTACTCACCCATTCTTCAGGCTTAACGGACGTTATTAGGCCTGTGAGTGTTAAACAAGGTAGATCGCTGAAGCGTTATTTAGAATTGGTGAGAGGCGCTGTCCCCGAAGAGTCTGAAAGTCACAGCTTTGTGTATAGTGACACTAATTATAATCTGTTGGGTGAGATCATTCTCTCAGTTAGTGGTCAGCGCTATGACGCTTTCATCTATGACAATATTTTTAAGCCAGCAAAAATCAGAAAAAGTCATTTTTATGATGGCTCAAATGAAAATTTCGCTGAAACGCACCCAACCTACAGGGGAAAGTTAATAGACAAGCTTGAGCAGCGACCCTATGACTTAGCTTTTAACCCCAGTGAAGGCCTCATTGCTAATGTATACGATTTAAGCCAATGGCTTACGCTCACGCTTAACCACGCTCCTGTCATTTTAGATAAGCAATCCTTCGATGCGATGTTAGTGCCACAAGTAAAAACCACGTGGGGTGAAATATACATGGCACTAGGTTGGCAGGTTTATGAGAATGAATATGGGAAAGTCGCTAGGCATCCAGGTAGTATTCGTGGGTACAAATCGCTAGTGCTTACATATCCAGACAGTAAAAACGCAATAATTATACTGAGTAACTCAAGTGATACACCGCGCTGGGAAATTGCAAAGTCCATTACGGATATTTTAAATAAGAGCGGGGAGTGGTAGCTCGAGCGGCGTTTATTACAAAAGCCTAACCTGAGTTACGTCGTGATCGTGCGCAAGCCACAATGTGTCATTAAACTTATCGACGTTTTCAAGCCACTTCTTATCAATGTTCCCTAGTACCCGTTTGGGTGTCAGATTTAAAACATAAGCTTTAGCTCCGTCCAGTGTATAAAAATGAATGCTGTAAGGACTAAAGATTGATTTAACCATCAAGTATTGTTTATCTGAAGAAAAACTTCCGCGGCCGTGTATCGTAGGAGTCACTTGAAAGTTTCCGTCATCGTTTAGTTTCATTAAGTGCGCTGAGTTTGATGGGCATGGCTCAATTTTACGCCACATGAATGGACAATTAATGATGTGTACAAGTGGCCCTTCATTAAAACAGATATCGGCACATTCGTAATACCAAGCCGTATTGAAAGGAAAAGTATATAATGGTGAATAGTAAGCAATGTTGTTATTTAAACTTATTGTCGAAATAAATCGTCCACGCCTTTTATAAAAATAATCTTCTAAAATTACGTGGATTGTTCCGGTAAGTTCATCCATGTATGCTTTTACCGGCGCAGTGGAGTGCTTAGCTGCATCTAACGGTAAGGGTGTTGAAAAAGGGTATGTTTTGAATTCTTTGTCTGTGAATGTATATATGACAACACTATCGTGAAAAACACAGCCGAACCCCGTTTTTGTAATAAATAACGCTGCACACGAAAGCACTCCTAGTTCATAAGGTATAACGACTGTCTCTTATACACATCTCCGAGCCCACGAGACCGTACTAGATCTCGT
>CAJXRC010000376.1 GCA_913058405.1 uncultured Colwellia sp.
TTTTAAGCTAAGTTTAAGTTTGGACAAATGGTCTTTCTTCGATACCAAACAAGTATTCACCATCAGTGATAATAATATTCGCCACGCCGAGTTTATCTATTTTGGCTGCTAGTGAAGCAATAAAACCAAACAGTAGTTTCGCATCAACTTGCTTAGCGCCAAACTCCAGGTGTAATTGATCAAGTATCCAACAAAAAGCATGCTCACTATCGGTTGTTCCAATAGGCAAATGAAATTCGACCGGTAATTCACTTTCAAAGTCTTTCAATTGACCATTATGTGCATAGGTCCAGTTTCTTCCCCACATTTGTCTAACAAATGGATGAGTATTCTCGAGACAAACTTCACCTGAATTAGCTTGTCTAATATGGCAAATAACTGCTTCACTTTTCATCGGGTACTTTGTCACAAGCTCAGCAATAGGAGATTGTGCGCTTGGCATTGGGTCCTTAAAGCTGCGACAGCCCTTCCCTTCATAAAATGTCACACCCCAACCATCTCGGTGAGGCCCAGTATTTCCACCACGTTGCATCAAGCCACTAAAACTGAAACAGATATCAGTTGGCACATTGGCACTCATCGCTAACAATTCACACATTTTTTAACCTCTTAAAACCACCAAACACATAAAAGTAGAATGTGCTTGGCTAAACCAGTAATTTATTCTATAAATAGAGTATATCATTGACTAAAAATTATTTTAAATTCAAATACTTTTTCTCTTATTTCTCTTCACATAAAAACATACACTAAAAGGAAATCCTTGTGGATATTATTATTTGGTTATTTATCGCATTATCCTTAACTTGGTTTATGAGCTACACAAGAGCCTCATTATCAAGTTATACCTTATGTTTTGCTGCACTGATGGCAATAGGGTCAATATTTAACATCATTGGCATAGTCTCTTGGTTGCTGTTTGCTGTCATCGCCTTACCCATAAATATAGACAATATTCGTCAGCAGTTTATTAGTATGCCCTTATTGGCTATTTTTAAAAAGATAATGCCGCAGATGTCTTCAACGGAGCAAGAAGCTATCGACGCTGGTACCACGTGGTTCGATGCTGATTTATTTCGTGGAGACCCTGACTGGAAAAAACTTCACAACTACCCACGTCCAAGACTAAGCTCTCAAGAGAAAGCATTCCTAGATGGCCCTGTAGAACAAGTTTGTGCCATGGTCAATGATTGGCATATTACCCATGAAATCGCTGACCTTCCACCAGAAATTTGGCAGTTTTTAAAAGAAAATAAATTTTTTGCTATGATCATCAAAAAGCAATACGGTGGCTTAGAGTTTTCAGCTTATGCCCAATCTCGTGTGTTACAAAAACTCACCGGCGTAAGCTCTGTTTTAGCGAGTACCGTCGGTGTGCCAAACTCACTAGGACCAGGTGAGCTTCTACAAGAATACGGTACTAAAGAACAACAGGACCATTATTTACCACGTTTGGCTAGCGGTGAAGAAATCCCATGCTTTGCCCTTACAAGCCCTGAGGCTGGTTCTGATGCTGGATCAATTCCAGATTTTGGTATTATTTGTCATGGACAATTTAATGGTGAAGATGTTTTAGGAATGAAACTGACTTGGGATAAGCGTTACATTACTCTTGCCCCAATTGCGACCGTGTTAGGATTGGCCTTTAAATTACAAGACCCTGATAATCTTTTATCTGAGCAAGAAGACTTAGGCATAACTTGTGCGCTAATTCCAACAGATTTAGCTGGTATTACCATCGGCCGCAGACATTTTCCACTCAATGTTCCTTTTCAAAATGGTCCCACCCAAGGCAATGAAGTTTTCGTACCGTTAGATTTTATTATCGGCGGCCCAGACATGGCGGGGCAAGGTTGGCGTATGTTAGTGGAATGTTTATCTGTTGGACGCGCGATTACATTACCTTCTAATAGTACCGGTGGTATTAAAACTGCTGCATTAGCAACAGGTGCATATAGCCGTATAAGACGTCAATTTAAAATGCCAATAGGTAAAATGGAAGGTATTGAAGAGCCACTTGCTCGTATTGGCGCTAACGCCTATTTAATGGATGCAGTCACAACCATGTCAACAGGTGCAATCGACTTAGGCGAAAAACCCTCTGTTATTTCCGCCATAGCGAAATACCACCTTACTGAAAAAATGCGTTCTTCAATTATTGATGCCATGGATATTCATGGTGGTAAAGGTATTTGTATGGGGCCGAATAATTACCTGGCACGTGGGTATCAAGGCGCACCTATTGCCGTTACAGTTGAAGGCGCCAATATTCTTACTCGCAGCATGATTATTTACGGTCAAGGTGCCATTCGTTGCCATCCATACGTATTAGCAGAATTAGAAGCCGCAAATAATAGTGATAATGAACAAGCTCTCAATGATTTTGACCGTGCCCTTTTTGGTCATATAGGTTTTAGCATCAGTAATATTAGTCGCAGCTTATGGTGCTCTTTTACTGGTTCACGTTTCTTAAGTAGTCCATATGATGATGAGACTCGCCGCTATTATCAGTTACTTACACGCTTTAGCGCCAATTTAGCCATGCTTTCAGATATATCTATGTTATCGCTTGGGGCAGATTTAAAACGTAAAGAACGTATATCAGCAAGGCTTGGCGATGTATTAAGTCAGCTCTATTTAGCTGCTGCCACATTGAAACGCTATAATGATGAAGGAAGAAATACGGCTGATTTGCCTTTAGTACAGTGGGCTGTTGAGGATTGCCTATATAATATCCAACATGCTATTGATGAGTTGATAAGTAATTTTCCTAACAGAATCATAGCAAAAACTTTACGGGTTATAATATTCCCATTAGGAACTTGGTTAAATAAACCCAATGATGAAATAGCCCATAAAATTGCGCAGTTATTACAAACCCCTTCTTCAGCTCGTACTCGTTTGGGGCAAGGGCAATATTTAACTCGTGATGGCAGCAATATTTTTGGAAGGTTAGAACAAGTACTAGAAGACATTATTAATTGTGAGCCCATTTATGAAAGAGTATGCCGCGAATTAAATAAAAAACTCCCCTTCTATCAACTCGATAAAGTAGCAGAGCTCGGGCTTACTCATAATATCATTTCAAAAGTAGAGGCTGAATTGTTATCAACTGCAGAGATTGGTCGCCAGTGGGTCATTGCTGTTGATGATTTTGACAGTAAAGCTATGACAGCTGTCCACAACCCCGAATAGCAATAAAGCCATAAGGGCATCACTTACAGGCATTTGAATGACATGTTTAGTTTTAATACCCCTGTCTCTTATACACATCTGACGCTGCCGACGAAGAGGATAGTGTAGAT
>CAJXRC010000377.1 GCA_913058405.1 uncultured Colwellia sp.
TATCCTCTTCGTCGGCAGCGTCAGATGTGTATAAGAGACAGTTCCATTATAAGTCACAGCAACGATGAAGTGATGTTGTTCAAGCACTTCTTCGATGGGCTTAAAATGACTTTATACGGCGTCAAATAATCAAAACATAGAATGACTATGTTGAAATGATTTGCCTTGCCTAAAATCATTTTAATTCCCACTGAAATCCTTCAATTCGAATGAAAACGAGTATTTACGCTAATTAAGCGTAAAGTGGGTTAAGTTTTTCAGTATCAATATCAAAGCGTTTGATTGCTTCTGTAACTACTGAGCGTTCGATTTCGCCGCGATTCGCTAACTCGAATAATGCTGCTACAACAACGTAAGCTGCACTTACTTCAAAGTGAGTACGTAAATTTGCACGACTATCACTACGACCAAAACCATCAGTACCTAAACAACGGTATTCTGTGTCAAGGTATGCGCGTACTTGATCAGAGTAGTTTTTGATGTAATCTGTTGCAGCAATCGCAGGACCCGCTTCTTTAGTAATAACTTTTGCAATGTATGGTACACGCTGTTCACTTTCAGGGTGAAGCATGTTCCAACGAGTCACGTCTTGTCCATCACGTCCTAGTTGGTTAAATGACGTTACTGAGTAAACATCACTAGAAACATTGTAATCGTTCGCTAAAATTTGAGCTGCTTCACGTACTTTCTCAAGGATAGTACCTGAACCTAACAACTGAACATTTGCAGTCGCTTTACCTTTAGCAGGCGCGGCTTGTTCAAGTTGGTAAATACCTTTAATGATTTCTTCTTCAACAGTTTTATTTTCAGGCATTGCCGGATGTTGATAGTTTTCATTCATTAACGTTAAGTAGAAGAAAACATTTTCATTTTCTTCATACATGCGACGTAAACCTTCACGCACGATAACAGCAATTTCATAACCGTAAGTTGGATCATAAGTAACACAGTTAGGGATTAAGCCCGCTTGTACATGTGAATGACCATCTTGATGTTGTAGACCTTCACCGTTAAGTGTTGTTCTACCTGCAGTAGCACCTAATAAGAAACCACGTGCTTGGCTATCGCCTGCTGCCCATGCTAAATCGCCAACACGTTGGAAACCAAACATTGAGTAGTAAATGTAGAACGGAATAGTCGTAGCATTACATGTAGAGTAAGACGTACCAGAAGCTACCCAAGAGGCCATAGCACCCAATTCATTAATACCTTCTTGTAAAACTTGACCTTTTTTATCTTCACGATAATAAGCAACTTGGTCAGCATCTTGTGGAACGTATTTCTGACCTTCACTTGCATAAATACCAACTTGACGGAATAAACCTTCCATACCAAAGGTACGTGCTTCATCAGGAATGATTGGCACAATGCGCTTACCGATTTTCTTATCTTTTAATAAGCTGTTTAATACACGAACAAATGTCATTGTTGATGATACTTGACGCTCACCTGAACCTTTTAAGATAGGATCAAAGATTTTAAGCGCTGGTACTTCAAGTTGCTCTTCTGCTTGAACACGACGTGCCGGTAATGAACCACCTAATGCTTCGCGACGCGCTTTCATGTATTTGAATTCTTCACTATCTTCTGGGAACTTGTAGAAAGGTAGATCAGCAATATCTTCATCTTTTACTGGGATATTGAAACGGTCACGATAATGCTTAATTGAATCAACGTCCATTTTCTTAACGTTATGTGC
This sequence comes from uncultured Colwellia sp., assembly GCA_913058405.1. Taxonomy (GTDB): domain Bacteria; phylum Pseudomonadota; class Gammaproteobacteria; order Enterobacterales; family Alteromonadaceae; genus Colwellia. The sequence continues at coordinate 1,700 of CAJXRC010000377.1, forward strand.
AATGTTTAATGCTTCACCTGATGCGCCTAGACCAAAACCTTTAACAGTTTTCGCTAAGATAACCGTAGGGCGACCTTTAGTGTTCATCGCTTTTTCGTAAGCTGCATAAACTTTAACTGGGTCATGACCACCACGGTTTAAACGCCAGATGTCATCATCAGACATGTTAGCAACCATAGCAGCGGTTTCAGGGTATTTATTAAAGAAGTTTTCGCGAGTATATTTACCACCTTTCGCTTTACAGTTTTGGTATTCGCCATCAACTGTTTCGTTCATTAACTGTAATAATTTACCTGAAGTATCACGAGCAATTAGTGAATCCCAGTAAGAACCCCAAATAACTTTCACTACTTCCCAGCCTGCGCCACGGAATGTACCTTCAAGTTCTTGAATTATTTTTCCGTTACCACGTACCGGACCATCAAGACGTTGTAAGTTACAGTTAACAACGAAACATAAGTTATCTAAACCTTCACGAGACGCTAAACCAATAGCACCTAATGATTCTGGCTCATCAGTTTCACCGTCGCCTAAGTAACAGTAAACACGTTGACCTGAACAATCTTTAATACCGCGGTCTGTTAAATACTTTAAGAAACGAGCAGTGTAAATAGCTTGTAATGGACCTAAGCCCATAGAAACTGTTGGGAACTGCCAGAAATCTTTCATCAAATGAGGGTGTGGGTATGAAGATAAACCTTTGCCATCACACTCTTGACGGAAGTTGTTCATTTGATCTTCAGTTAAGCGCCCTTCCATGAAAGCACGTGAATAAATACCTGGAGAAATATGACCTTGTGCGAAAATAAAATCGCCACCATTTTCTGGTGTTGCCGCTTTAAAGAAGTGGTTAAAACCTACATCATACAAAGTAGATGAAGAGGCAAAGCTACCAATATGACCGCCAAGCTCTAAATCTTTTTTAGAGGCACGTAAAACTAATACCAAAGCGTTCCAACGAATTGCCGCACGAATACGTGACTCAATAGTTTGATCCGCAGGCATGTTTGGCTCTTGACCTGGTGGGATAGTATTTACATAAGCAGTCGTTGCATCAAATGGTAAATGAGTACCTCCACGACGAGCTCGTTCAATTAACGTTTCTAATAATTGATGTGCGCGTTCTGGGCCTTCATTTTCTAATACTGACTCCATTGATTCTAACCACTCTTGGGTTTCTGCTGAATCAATATCGATATTTGGTAGATCTGACATATTGTTTAGTCTCCAATACTTTTTTATTTAATAAAAAGTTTTAATTAAATGTTTAAAATTAAATTTCTAACTATTCGTTATTTCACTACATAAATTCTTTATTCTAACGCTGTACGCTATGCGCATAATTCTTTTACATTCTGCGCATTGAACGTTCCATGCGGCTGTTTTCTGGTGTACATTTCTTTAAAGAGTAATAATACTCCTTCGATAAATACTCAATGTCGATGACTTGCTCCCCAAGCTTTTTTGGGGTTGACCACTGACTTATCTACATTCTGCGCATTGAACGTCCCATGCGACTGTTTTCTGGTGTACATTTCTTTGAAGAGTAATAATACTTCATCGATAAACGCTAGATGTCGATGACTTACTCCCCAAGC
>CAJXRC010000378.1 GCA_913058405.1 uncultured Colwellia sp.
TACGGTCTCGTGGGCTCGGAGATGTGTATAAGAGACAGGTTGATAACATTGCCTCAAGAAAGAGCAACTAAATCGTTTGAGTTACCATCCGAGGCGGTGATCATAAAAGCCAGAGATAACTTACCTGCTCTTTTGAAAAGTTCTGGTGGTAAAAGAGGAAATCACTGCGCAGCTTTCTTTGACTTATCTGCAAATATGCTCGCTTTTCGAGAAGATGTTGGCCGTCATTCCGCATTGGATAAATTGATTGGCTGTTTATCAAATAACAAACAATCAACCAATGAAGGCTTTGCCTTGATAACAAGTCGCTGCAGTCATGATTTAATCGCCAAGGCCGCGCGTTTATCAATGACCACCTTGGTGACATTAGCGCAACCAACTGACTTAGCGGTTAGTTCAGCTCGTAAAACACAAATAGCTTTATTTTGCTTCCAGCACGGGCAATTGAAACGCTACGCTTAACAAGAGAATTCACATGTCTACCTCAGCAAAAAACAAGTCATCAAAAACCGGCTCCACAAAAAGAAAACCTGCCTACTCTTCAACCGCTGGCGGTTGGGGTGCGCTACGAAGCTCAGCAAAACATTTAATACAAAGTGAAAATGCAGCGAAAAGCGTTAAAACCTTACTAAGAGCTAACCAGCCTGGTGGTTTTGATTGCCCAGGTTGCGCTTGGGGAGATGCTAAAACCGCCGGCAAAGTAGATTTTTGTGAAAATGGCGTTAAAGCGATTGCTTGGGAAGCAACGAGTAAACGTGTCGATAGCAGTTTTTTCAAGCAGTATTCTATAACACAGCTACAACAATGGGATGATCATTCACTAGAGAAAAGTGGTCGTTTAACTGAGCCTATGTTTTACGACGGAATAAGTGATTATTACCACCCCATCAGTTGGGAAGACGCTTTTAAGGTGATTGGTAATAGCCTGCAGCAACTCTCTTCCCCCAATGAGGCATTATTATATACCTCAGGTAGAGCAAGTAATGAAGTGGCTTATTTATATCAGTTATTTGGCCGAGTGCTGGGGACTAACAACTTCCCTGATTGCTCGAATATGTGCCATGAGGCCTCAGGTATTGGTATGACAAATAGCATAGGTACAGGTAAAGGCACTGTGACCATAGAAGATTTTTCTAAAGCTGACGCCATTTTTGTCTTTGGCCAAAACCCTGGTACCAATCACCCTCGTATGCTGGGAACGTTGCGAGAAGCAAGTAAACGCGGCGCTAAAATTGTATCAATAAACAATTTAAAAGAACGCGGATTACAAAAATTTTCAGACCCTCAAAGTCCAAAAGAAATGATTTTTCTAACAGGCACAAATATTAGCCAGTATTACTTCACGCCAAGATTAGGCGGCGATATGGCTCTATTGCGCGGGGTGGCTAAATGTTTATTCGAACGATTTGAACAAGATAAATCGGTACTTGATACTGACTTCATTGAAGAACATTGTCACGGTTTTGAAGCATACCAACACAGTGTTTCGTCAAGTGATTGGAATAAAATTCTTCAACAATGTAATTTAAGCAGAGAAGAAATTGAACAAATAGCCTCGATATACGCCTGTAGTGAAAAAGTCATTTTCACTTGGGCCATGGGGATAACCCAGCATCGTCACTCTGTCGATACGGTACAGGAACTACTTAATGTGTTGATGCTACGAGGCAATATAGGTAAAGCTGGCGCTGGCGCATGCCCTGTTCGTGGTCATTCAAATGTGCAAGGAAATCGTACCGTTGGCATTGATGAAAAGCCACCTACGACCTTTCTTGATGCGATAGAAAAACGTTATTCTTTTAATGTTCCACGTAAGCATGGCTTTAATACTGTTGACTCAATACACGCCATGCTTGAGGGTAAGGCTAAAGTATTCATCGCCCTAGGTGGTAATTTTGCAGCAGCGACACCCGATACAGCACGTAGTTATCAAGCTTTACAGCAATGTGAATTAACAGTACAAATCAGCACTAAGCTGAACCGAAGTCATGTGGTAACAGGAAAACGCGCGTTAATTCTACCTTGTCTTGGTCGCACAGAAATCGATCGTCAAATCAGCGGCGAGCAATGTATCACAGTAGAAGATTCTATGAGTATGGTGCACAGCTCTACCGGGCAGAATGAACCCGCCTCTGAAATGCTGCGTTCTGAAACCGCGATTGTCGCTGGCATGGCAATGGCTTCAGTAGGCGATAAAATAGTCGACTGGCATAAGTTCGCGGGTGATTATGCTTTAATTCGTCAAGAAATCAGTGCCATTATTCCTGACTTTGAAAACTATAACGCACGAATAAAAGCAGGCAGAGGTTTCTACCTAAATAATCCTGCTTCACAACGCCAATGGTTCACGCCAATAAAAAAGGCGACATTTTGTGATGCTAAACTACCTGAGAAACTCGCACATGAACGTGCACAACTAATGACCAACAAACCAGTATTAACGCTACAAACACTGCGATCGCATGATCAATACAATACTACTATTTATGGTATGGATGATCGTTATCGTGGCGTTTATGGTGAGCGAAATGTTATTTTTATGAATACAAAAGATATCAATAACCAGTCATTAACAAATGGTGATTATGTAAAAATAACAACCATCTCAAACGATGGTATTGAACGCTCTCTCTCTAATTTCAAAATTATTGAGTACCCGATACCTTCAAGTTGTGTAGCCGCTTATTATCCTGAAACAAACCCTTTAGTGCCACTAGAAAGTATCGCTGATGATTGTGGCACACCCACCTATAAATCTATTGCGGTATCAATCGAGAAAATATAGAAATTTACAAAGGTATATTAAAGAAAAAAGCTCAGCTACTGTTTCAGTAGATGAGTTTAAGTTTTCCATAGAAAGTAAATCAACACCGATTTATTTGCTATTCTTCTGATTGTGTTATTTCTACATCCATGTCATCAGCAACTGAGTTACCACTCAGTATTGCAGTCACAGCCATAATAATTACTGCAAATATCACGGTTGTTAATTTAAACCCTCGTGATGATGAATTATTCATTATTTTACCTTTGTCGCAGCCTGTTTGATTTATTGTTAAGCTGTACTATTTATGAACAGACAGGACGACACTAAACTATTAACTTTTTTTTTACAAGTTTTTTATATCTTTTGTAGAAAAGACTTTCACTCATTTAAAAACAATACAATTAACTCATCAAATCAAAAATTAGTCCTTGCTGAATTTCTTGCTGCTCTTTTGATGAAATGATGACCCGAATAGAAGAATTTAATACTCCAACCCCAGAGCTGTCTCTTATACACATCTCCGAGCC
>CAJXRC010000379.1 GCA_913058405.1 uncultured Colwellia sp.
CTATCCTCTTCGTCGGCAGCGTCAGATGTGTATAAGAGACAGGAACATAATATTAAAGATTGCCATCATTGTGGTCACTGTCAAGGCACTCACACACAGTGGGTTGCCAGAAATAAATCTACACTACAGACCCCTAAACTTATTATTACAAATCAATATTTTTATGCTGATCATGTAGATAAAATATTCACTGAAGAACCTATACGCCCCCCAATCGTTTAATTTAGTTTTAAAGCTATATTCGTAACAAATTTATTCTTAACTAGCGCTTAATGTAGCCTAGTTGGTTTAGTTGCGGCATTTTATTATTAAATTAAGAGATTATTATGAAATTTTTCTCAGCAAAATCTGCTGGAATCGCATTATTTATCGGCTTTTCAGCAAGTTTATCTGTTAGTAGCTTCGCTTTTGCTAAGCCAACGCTATCGAGTGACTGGCTCGATCGGCAAATCAATAAACACCCTGATATTGTCTCAGCACGTGAACTCATGAATGCTGAATTTTCCAAAGCACAGGGCAGTAAGTTACCACTTTACAACCCAGAACTATCGACAGGTTACGAGCGTGAAGGTGACGGAAATAATTACAATATTGGTATTAGCCAAACGATTGACTTGTGGGATAAGCAGGCTGTTAATGCTGCTATCGGCGATAAAATATTAACGGCGGCCAGTAAACAATTCACTTATGCGATAGAGCAGAAAAAAGCACAAGCCTTAAAAGCACTTATTAATTGGCAACTTGCCATGGATAAGTCGTCACTTGCTTTTGAACAAGAGCAACAGTTAGAAACCTTGCTTAAAATTGTAACTAAAAGGCAGAAAGCTGGCGATCTTGGTCAGGTTGATGCTGAGTTAACTTTCTTGAATTTGTCGCAAATGCTTAATAAAACGGCCCAAATACAAGCACAGTTAACACAAGCTCAAGCCAAGGTTAATGAGTTGTTGCCTGATTGGCGTCCTGATACACAAGCATATCCAGAGCAGGGCTTAGGCGTTACAAACTTTCAAGTAGCTGAGCAGTGGTTAACGCAGCACCCGCAAGTATTAGCCTCTCAAGCACTGTGGCAAATGCAAAAAAGTAAAGCTCAATATGCCATGCTTGAAACCAAAGCCGATCCTACCATTGGAATTAGTGCCGGAAAAAATGATGTCGATAATGTTGTCGGAGTTACTTTTTCTATGCCGTTAAATATTCGTAATGATTACCAAGCTAATGCCAAAGCACAAAACCAACAAGCTATCGCCGCAGAAGCAAATTTTCGTTCAGTAATGCGTAAGCAAAAGTATTTGATACAGGCAAGTACTGCCTCACTAATCTCTAATAAAAAATACCTTGGCCGTTGGCAACAGTTAATGCAAGGACGCGGCGAACACAGCGCGCAGTTATTGCAAAAACAATGGCAAGTAGGTGATTTAAATACCTCGGATTATTTATTGGCATTACAACAAAGAGCGGAAGGTTTATACGCGGGCATTGAATTACAAGCCCAGTTCAAAATAAGCGAAGTGCAATGGCTACTCGATGTAGGCCAATTAAATGCGGCAACTAAGCTATTAAACTAAACCTATTATATCACTTTACGCGGCTTGATGAGCGTGAATTGTTACAGAATTTGGAATTAAAAATGAAAAATAAAATAACTGATAAAACATCTCATAAAATAGTGAAAAAAATAAAACTCATTACCCTAAGTAGTTTATTTACTGGCTTAGCTGTCGTGTCAACTACGGCATTATCATATAACGATGCCGCTCTAGAAAAAACGCCAGCAGTAGAGCAATCCATCGTATTAAAAACTGACCATGATCATGACTCTGAAAGTGAAGAAGTGCATGACGAAAGTGGTCATGAACATGGTAGTGATGAAAGCAAAGACGACCATGCTGCGGAGGAGAAATCTGATGACGGTCATGACCATGGTAGTGAAACAGCGAGTAAAGAAACAGCTGAAGAAGAACATGAAGAAGGCATAAGTTTTAGTCCAGAAAAAATGGCACTCGCCAATATCAAAGTGACTAACTTAAAGCCGGCAATTTTTGCTAAAAGTATCTATGCACCAGGAGAAATAAAAGCGAACGGTTATACCAGTTACATTGTCTCTTCACGTACTGAATCGGTAGTGATCAGTCGTCATGCTATTTTAGGTGAACATGTGACTAAGGGTCAGTCTTTAGTTACCTTATTTAGTGAATCAATGGCCGAAGCACAAGCACAATATCGTGTTGCTTACAGTGAGTGGCAACGAACTAAAAAATTGGGCCTTGGCACCGTCAGTGAAAGCCGCCTATTAGCCAGTGAAACAGATTACATTTCAGCTTATGGTCGATTAACTGCCTTTGGTTTAACCAAAGCAGCCATTAAAGATATTGTAAAAAACAACTCATCAAATCTTGGTGAATATACCTTAGTCGCTCAGCGCTCTGGTGTGGTTTTAAGTGATGATTTCTCTCAAGGACAACGTGTGCCTGCCGGTGAAAAAATCATGGTATTGGCTGATGAAAAAGACTTATGGGTTGAAGCGCGTGTTTCGCCAAATAAAAAATTAAGTCTTCCTATTGGCACCATTGCAAAAGTTGAGTTTGCCGGGCAAGTGCATGTTGCCAAGGTCATTCAAGAAGCACATACCATTGATCCAAGTACGCGTACCCGAATCGTTAGACTGTCGGTTGAAAATACTGATGACAGTTTGCATTCAGGCATGTTTGTTAATGTAAATTTTCAGTTTGATACGCAAAGCCCTGTAATGGCAGTACCAGAAACAGCATTAATGCGTGGTGCCGATGGTGATTGGACGGTATTTGTTGAAGACCATTCTGGTGAATTTAAAGCCGTTGAAGTTGAATTAGGTCAGCCATTAGGCAATTACCGTCAAATTATCGGTATTGAGCCTAATACCCGTTTGGTAACAAAAGGTGCCTTTTTTGTTGCGTCAGAAATAGCAAAAGGCGGATTTGATCCGCACGGCCACTAGGGGAATAAGATTATGTTTAATAAAATGATTGATTGGTCGATCAATAATCGACTCTTAGTAATTATCGCCCTAATTGCTACTATGGCAGGCTCTGTTATGGTGATCCCAAAACTAAATTTAGATGCTTTTCCTGATGTAACCAATGTTCAGGTAGCGGTTAATACTGAAGCACCGGGCTTAGCCGCTGAAGAAGTAGAGCAGTTAATAACCTATCCCATTGAAGCAGTAATGTATGCGTTGCCTGATGTAGAGCAAGTACGCTCTATTTCAAAAACGGGTTTATCGGGTGTTAC
>CAJXRC010000380.1 GCA_913058405.1 uncultured Colwellia sp.
CGAGATCTAGTACGGTCTCGTGGGCTCGGAGATGTGTATAAGAGACAGGTATATGATCAATCACGTTATTAACTTCTTTTTAGCACCCAAAATAGGCGTGTGGATTGCAAAAGTAGGAGAGCGTAAAGCACTCGCCTTAGAGTATGTAGGTTTAATTACAATTTTTGTTGGTTATGCACTGGTTGAATCGGCTAATGTGGCTGCAGCGCTTTATGTAATAGACCATTTGTTTTTCGCCATGGCCATTGCGTTAAAAACGTACTTTCAAAAAATTGCTGACCCTAAAGATATTGCATCAAGTGCGGGTGTAAGCTTTAGCATTAATCACATTGCTGCGGTTGTTATTCCTGCAACCTTTGGTTTAATTTGGCTTTATGATCATTCGTTAGTATTTTATGCAGGGGCATTTATCGCGTTACTTTCTTTAGTTGCAAGTCGCTTCGTAAATACAGATAAGTATGCTTTATCAAATGCTTCTGATTAAAGCATTTCATTCAAGCTTATAATTAAACGAACCACTGAAAGTTAAAAGTGACGGGCTGATGTGAATAACGACTTCAACAAGGTCACTTGCTCGTTTCAATAGCAATTTAGCTAGGCGAGTTAATCTCTATTAGCCGCTGTGTTTGAAGTACGTAAATGTTCCTGTTCAATATCTGAAAGCGCGGCTTTTAAAAAGTGATAGAAACTCTGAATACGAGCGCTATGTTTTAAATCTTTATGATAAACGAACCAGATTGACTCACCATTTTTGGGGATGTCTAAGTCGATTTTCACCATAGCTGGATTTAGACTGGCTTGGTGATCGCTCAACGGGCCAATGCCCATACCTGCGATAACTGCGTCGTGAATATCAGAGAAATTGTTACTTTGAAAAACTATTCTGTTTTTATCTATTTTATCAACAATGTAATTAACAAAAGGGATACGGTATTTCTCTGGCGTTGGTAATACCCATTGGTGATCGTTGAATTCATCTATGGCTTTAGGCTGACCGAATTCGTCGATGTAATCTTGTGTCGCATGGTAGGCTGTTTCTAGTTGAATCAGATTTTTAACGACAAGGTCAACACCAACAGGACTTGGACCTGCTCGTAAAGACACATGGGCAGCACCCGAGTCGAGCGGCACAATATCATCAGTAGAAATAAGTTTAAGTCGTATCTTAGGGTACTTAGTTCGAAATGCTTTTAATGCGGGTGTGATCACAGGAGAGAAGGAACTTACCGTGGTAATTCTTAATTCGCCACTAATATCACCCTCTACATTTTGTAGTTTATTTTCTAAACTGGAAAATCTGGCTAGCATTTCGGGCATTTCATCCATTAATACACAACCAGCATCAGTAAGCTTATATCCTCGCTGATGGCGAATAAATAACTTAACTTCAAGTGCTTGCTCTAATTGATTGATGCGTCTTAATACAGTGGCATGGTTGATTCTAAGAGAGACGCCTGCTTGACTCAAGCTGCCGTCAATAGCAACTTGATAAGCTATTTTATAATCGTCCCACGAGATATCTTTCATATTACAGCCTACTATTTAAATTATAAAAAGCATTGAGTTGTGCATATTTGCACAATAGTTTCGCATTTATTACTATTTTTTAATAGGATTTAGTTCGCTATAGTAGCCTTAACAACTTACAGGAATATTGTTAGCACATTGAATAATGTGTTAACTAACAGATAGATTGCACCATGAGTAATAACATATTAAAAAATACTGAAAACAGCTATGGCCTTATTGCCATTATGTTTCACTGGCTTATGGCGATAAGTCTCTTCTCCTTATTTGGCTTAGGCCTTTATATGGTTGAGCTAACTTACTACGATGCTTGGTACAAAGGCTCGTTAGATTTACATAAAAATATTGGCATGACGCTTTTCGTTGCATTGATGCTAAGAATCGTTTGGCGCGTGGTTAATGTCACACCAAAAAATGCTGATAAATCCGCCAGTAAAATTGAAGTGAAAGCTGCCCATTATGCGCACTTAGCGCTTTATGGTTTGATGGTGGTGTTGATGATAAGTGGTTATTTAATCTCAACAGCTGATGGTAGAGCAATTGATGTTTTCGGCTTACTATCGATACCAGCACTGCCTATAGGCTTTGCTAATCAAGAAGATATTGCGGGCATTATTCATGAAGTTTTAGCATGGAGCCTAATTTTACTCAGCGCTGGTCATGCACTTGCAGCGCTTAAGCATCACTTTATTAATAAAAATGATACTTTAGTACGTATGGTGAAAGTGCAACCTAGAAAATAATTAATTAAATATATAAAAAGATTTAAAAATATCGAACTAAATCAATAAATAAAGAACTAATTAACTTATCAAGTATAGACGCAACTAAGTTAACGCATTCATTATTAATTTACACTTCATTCCTCTTAATTAGAGAAAAGACAAGGAACATCGCATGAAAAAGACATTAATTACCACCACACTAGCAACCACGTTATTAGCAAGTTCACTATTTTCAGCTATAGCGCCAAACACAGCACTCGCCGCGGACTATAAAGTCGACGTTAAAGGCGCACATGCCTTTGTACAATTTAAAATTAAGCATCTTGGTTATAGCTGGTTATTAGGTCGTTTTAATACTTTTGATGGCGATTTTTCGTATGATGATAAGTCACCTAACAGTGCAAAAATTAACATTGAAATAGACACTAAAAGTATTGACTCCAATCATGCAGAGCGTGATAAGCATCTTAAAGGTGAAGACTTCTTAAACGTAAGCAGCTTTCCAAAAGCAACTTTTGTTAGTAATAATATTAAATTTAGTGATGATGAAAATGCTATTGTTACCGGTGAATTTACCTTGAAAGGTGTGACTAAGACTATTTCATTCCCAGTGGTAAAAATTGGTGAAGGACAAGATCCTTGGGGCGGTTATCGTGCTGGTTTTTCTGGTACCACGAGCTTTAAGTTAGCCGACTATGGTATTAGCTATAATCTAGGTCCAGCGTCAACACATGTTGAAATGGCATTACATATTGAAGGTGTAAGAATCTAGTTCAGAATCTCTATAATTACCTCTCTTAAAGCCAGCTTATTGCTGGCTTTTTTAATTCCCCTCCATTTTGAACCATCCCTTAAAAAATAATTCTATTTTGATAAACAAAATGAAAAACAATTGTCGTTTTATCCTTTATTTTCTTGCGTTGTTTTTTGCAAAAATCATTTCAATTTGAAAATACCAAGGCTCCTATTGAACCTATCTAATTCTGTCTCTTATACACATCTGACGCTGCC
>CAJXRC010000381.1 GCA_913058405.1 uncultured Colwellia sp.
CAGCGTCAGATGTGTATAAGAGACAGCCACCAATAGTCTCTAACAACACAAAAACAGATCTTTCAGCAAAAGCTCCTAGTTCTTTAAAAGAAGAATCTCTACCTGCAGTAATTAAGGACAACAAAACTCATAGTCAGTCCTGTAACAACGGCAAGGTTAAGCTAACCAGTGATTTTGCTGCCGGTCGTATGGATGAATGTAAAAGGACGGGTGAAAATGAATATTTAATTACCCTAGTTCCTGAAAACACTCCCATTAACTCAAGTCCTTGGTATGCTTTTAAAATACAGGCAGAGCAAAATACAGATATTATCATTACGATGAAGGTAAAGGGTGATAAGCATCGTTACCCACCTAAAATAAGTCATGACGGTAAGTCGTGGCAATTACAAGATTATCAGCTAAAAGGTGAACGCTTAATCATGAAAGTGAAAGCATCACCTCAACCAGTTACTATTTCCGCACAAGAAATTATCAATAACCAATATTATGTTGATTGGGCAGAAGAACTAACGGCGCAGAGCGTTTTTACCCAAAGTATTTTAGGCTTGTCTACTCAAGGTCGTCCTATTTATAAAATTGAAAGTCGAGATGAAAGCACCAATGAGTGGGTGGTTATTTTAGGTCGTCAACATCCGCCAGAAGTTACCGGTGCTCTGGCATTATTTCCGTTTGTTGAAACCTTATTATCAGACAGCGAATTGAGTAAATATTTTCTTAGAAAATATAATGTTCTCGTTATTCCTAATATAAATCCTGATGGTGTGCATGCAGGGAATTGGCGTAGTAATGCTAATGGTATGGATTTAAATCGAGATTGGAATGACTTTTCTCAGATTGAAACTCAGTTAATAAATGATTATCTACAGGGCTTAGTGGCACAAGGGCAAAAAATTAAGTTTGCAGTAGACTTTCACTCTACTAAAAATGATATTTTCTATACTATGCCAGTAGATTATGGTGTTGAAAGCTCTTATTTTGTTCGACATTGGTTAGGTGAACTGGACAGACAAATGCCTAACTTTAACGTGGTATTAAGACCTGGGAACAATCCAGATTTAGGCGTGTCAAAACAGTATTTTTCTGATCAGTTTGGGGTTCATGCCATTACTTATGAAATGGGTGATAATACCGATCGTACTAAAATAAAACGTATTGCCTTTAAATCCGCTAATATATTGATGATTAACATGTTGTCAGAAACAGACCATGATAAAGAATAGGAAAAGCTATGAAATTATTTAATAAAAAAGTAATCACTTTGGCGGTAAGTATGGCATTTTTGAGTGCTTGCACGACTGAAGAGCAACAGCCTAAAACGCAAAAAATTGACTTGTTAATCACTAATGGCACTGTTTACACGGGCGAAAGTAATCAGGCTCAACAACTCGATGTAGCTATTTGTCAGCAAGTTATTTGTGGTTTATATGTTACGGGTGAACACAGTATTAAAGCCGAAAGAATCATTGATGCTAAGAATAAAATCGTAAGTCCGGGTTTTATTGACCCTCACACTCACTCTTTAGCAGAACTGCTCAGTAAAGATAAAAACCATAACTTAAATTACCTAACTCAGGGTGTTACTACCGTTGTTAATGGTAATGATGGTGGTGGTCCAGTTGATATAGTCTCGACAGCTGAGAAATTGAAAACTAATGGTATTGGAACTAATACTGCGTTATTAGTTGGTCATGGTAGTTTGCGTGAACAAGTTATGGGCAGAGCAGAGCGTTACGCTACGCTTGAAGAGCTCAGTGAAATGTCTGCGCTATTAACAAAAGCGATGCAAGCGGGCGGCATTGGTTTATCAACAGGGTTATATTATGTGCCTGGTAGTTATGCTAATACAGATGAAGTTATCACCTTAGCGAAAATCGCTAGTCATTATGGCGGCATTTATGACACACACCTACGTGATGAAAGTACCTTTAATATAGGCTTTACTGCTGCTTTAGATGAAGCCATTAATATTGCCGACAAAGCTAATATACACTTACATTTAGCGCATATAAAGGCACTAGGCGTTGATGTTTGGGGGCAAAGTCAGCAAGCGATTGAAACGATTACCCAAGCACAAGAAAATGGCACGTCAATATCTGCCGATCAATATCCTTGGTTAGCATCAGGTACTAAGCTACGTAGTGCGGTAATGCCTAAATGGGTTATGGCTGATTCTAAAGAAGCTTTTCATCAACGTTTAAAACAAGCTAATTTAGCAGTAAAATTAGCCGAAGAAATCACCGAGAACATTCGCCGTAGAGGAGGACCGGATTCTCTTTATATTACTGAGTTTACTGATAAAACGCTGGTAAGTTTGAATTTACTACAGGTATCAGAGCTGAAAAAATTATCTGTTGTTGATACGGCTATTTGGATGGTACTACAAGGTGACGTTAGAGTAGCCTCCTTTAATATGTCACCTGAGGATGTTGAACGTTTTATGGTGCAACCTTGGGTGGTCACTTCATCAGATGGCACCAACGGTCACCCTAGAAAATATGCAAGTTTTCCGCAAAAATATCAAAAGTATGTAGTTGATAAAAAATTGCTCACGATGGCCGAGTTTATCAATCGAAGTTCTTCCCAAACAGCCAAAGTACTTGGTCTCACTGAACGAGGTATTTTAAAAGTGGGTTATAAGGCAGACGTTATTGTTTTTGATGAGCAAAATTTTGCACCAAAGGCAAATTTTAATCAGTGGAATAATTACTCTGTTGGCGTAGAACAGGTGATTGTTAACGGTACACTGGTGATAGAAAACGAAAAGTTTGGCGGCATCTTAGCCGGAAAGTTTATTCAATAACACGTCATATAGTAAAAGATAGTCGAGTAGAGGCTTTCATCTAATATTACTTTTAGGTGAAAGCTATTTAAGCAACACTAGCCCCGGTTAAAAACACTTCACTAAATTACTCAGTCGATGAGTAACGAACTTTAAATTTTTTGCTAAATAGCTAATTTACTTAGTTATAGCCCAATACATAGCTATAGTTAGCTTCTTCAACTAAATCAAAACATCTCATTAAAGCGGAAGTTTTCTGAATCACCTTATTATTTATTGGGGTGCTTTCTTTTACTTGACTATTTGCTGCACTAGTCAGCAAGTTATCTGCAGGGCTATTATTACTTTTTGTGATTTGCATTTGAGTATTGTCAGTATCAGCCATTATCATCACCTTGTTAAAACAGTTATTAATTATCTTGAATTAACATAATGTA
>CAJXRC010000382.1 GCA_913058405.1 uncultured Colwellia sp.
CGAGATCTAGTACGGTCTCGTGGGCTCGGAGATGTGTATAAGAGACAGCTTTAAAAGAACCAATGTTCTTTGGCAATACTGTAAATGTATCTCGCTATGATATTCAAAAACACATAGCATTTGAAAAATTAATTGAGAAGCAATTATCTTTCTTCTGGCGGCCAGAAGAAGTTGATGTTTCTAAAGATCGTAGCGATTGGCAAGGTTTATCTGAAGCTGAAAAACATATTTTCATCTCTAACCTTAAGTATCAAATCCTTCTTGACAGTATGGCTGCTCGCTCAGTTAATGTTGTATTACTGCCACTCGCTTCTTTACCAGAAGTTGAAACCTGGATTGAAACTTGGGCCTTCTCTGAGACGATTCATTCTCGTTCTTATACTCATATTCTGAGGAACTTATTCAACCATCCTGGCGAAATATTTGATGAAATCATCATAAATCCAGCGATATTGAAACGCGCAGAAAGTATCGCTTTTTACTTTGATGATTTAATTTTATATTCACAGTTATATAACTTACATGGTGAAGGTAAACATACATCTGAAGGTGTTGAACACGATGTTACTTTACGTAAATTAAAAGAAAAACTATATCTCGCGGTATGTTCAGTTAACGCATTAGAAGCAATACGTTTTTACGTTAGTTTCGCTTGTTCATTTGCTTTCTCCGAGAGGTCTTTGCTTGAGGGCAACAGTAAACTAATTCGACTTATTGCCAGGGACGAAGCCCTTCATTTAACGGGCACCCAGCATATGTTAAACATATGGAAAAATGGAACAGACGACCTTGAAATGCAAGAAATAAGTATCGAAATGGAAGATCAAGGCAGACAAATTTTCTTAGACGTTGTTGAACAGGAAAAAGAATGGGCCGATTATTTATTTAAAGACGGTTCAATGATTGGTTTGAATGCAGCCATTATTAAAGAATATATCGAATATATTAGCCACCAACGAATGACAGCAATTGGATTAAAAAGCCCTTTCAATGTAAAAAGTAACCCTCTACCTTGGATGAATTCATATTTAACTTCAGATAATGTTCAAGTTGCACCACAAGAAGCTGAAATATCTAGTTATCTTGTTGGTCAAATTGATTCTAGCGTTGCATCAGGCGAATTTAGCGATTTTGATTTGTAATGTCTTGGAAAATAACTGTCGAGGAGCAGACTATTTCGTTTCTCAAACAAGACAAGAATATTTTAAATACTCTCGAAAGGGAAAATATTGAAACACATTACCATTGCCGAGATGGGTTTTGCGGTGCGTGTAGATGTAAGTTAATTAAAGGGAAAGTTCATTATGAAACTTTCCCTCTGGCCTATGTTGGAGACGATGAAATATTAACTTGCTGTTCAATTCCTTCAACCGATATAGAAATAGATCCACACGGATAGGTACTGTTATTAGTTAATTATTTCAATTAAAAATAATTATTACCCCCTCATGCTGAAGATAAATTCTATATCTCAGTGGTTCAACATCACTGCGAATAAAAGATTTACGCACGTTAAACTATCTAAAATATGATACCCCAATCAGTCAAATATACGAGTTAGAATAATTTAATAAGGATGTGTGTTATGATCAGTCTATTGCAGCAATATGAGCAACCAAATCTATACGTTGAACAAAGCTTCGAAGAGCGGCTAAGTTTATTACTTGAGCATGAAATAACGCAGCGTGACCAGCGTAAAATTGACTGCCTAACAAAGCAAGCAAAGTTCAGAGTTGGCGGCACGCTTGCTCAACTGAACTATGGCGCAGCACGACAACTCGATAAAACTCAGATCCGTTCCTTAGCACAAGGTGAATGGCTTCGCCTTCACCAAAACATTTTGATCACGGGAGAAACGGGGTGTGGCAAAACTTACCTCGCTTGCGCTCTTGGTCAAAACCACTGCCAACAAGGGAGTAGCGTTTATTATTTTAGGCTCAAGGAGCTATTAGAAAAAATGTTTTTGGCGCAAGACGATGGTAGTTTTCGAAAACTGATCAACAAGCTTAGCTCTGCCAATTTACTGATCTTAGATGATTGGGGATTAGAGCCATTAACGGCTCAACAACGCAGTGATTTACTGGAATTAATTGATGCGAGATATGATACAAAATCAACCTTGATTGCTAGCCAATTACAGATAGCGAATTGGTATGAAATGATAGGAGAATCGACACATGCGGATGCGACCCTAGATCGACTTGTTCACGGAGCAATAAAGTTAGAATTAAAAGGTGAATCGATGCGAAAAAAACTAAATTCCTTGACTGATGCCGATCACTCAAGTTAGATTTTACTGAGGTCTACTGGCAGACAAAAAAGTGATCGGCTTGAATGATTACCTTGGTCCGACGCACCGACGATTACCACCTTATATTTACAGTGAAAAAGAAATAAAACGGTTAATGACGGATGCTGCAATTTGATACCAATAGATGATGATCGCGATGCATGAGAATATGCATCTGGATTTACATGGCTTTTTTATAAGAACCGAGTATTTTCATGGAATGTCTTCCTTCTACTTCAACTAATGCTGCTTCAATATTTTTATCATGAATATAACCATCAAAATCAATCAAAAAATAATACCTACCAAAAATGTCTTTAGTTGGTATTGAATTAATTGATGTTAAATTAATGTTTCTTTTTGAAAAAGAAGATAAAACATCACCTAAAAAACCGGGATAATCATTCTCATTTATAACCATAATGGTTGATTTATAGTTATTATGATTTTGGTTGATAGTTATCTTATTTTTATTCGTTAAAACTAAAAACCTCGTTTGATTATTTTTGTAATCATTTATATTATCTAAAGTTAGATTGAATTTATTTTCTTTTATCACTTTATTTGGAACAACAGCAGCGCTTCCTTCTCTATTAAGACTAAATAAATTTAATGATTCTATGTTACTTTCAGTTATAACTAACTCTATATTTGTCAGTGAACTGATAAAGTTAGAGCATTGTCCTTTTGCTACAAATTGTACATAGAGTTTTCTGATTTCGCTATAATGTGTCATATCACTCACTAAAGAAAAGTTAACTGGTAATAAAATTTCTTCCTTAATAAATAAGTTAGTTTTAATAAAGTAGTTTAAAACCAAAGATATATAACCCTCAGACAAATTTTCAATAGGTAAAACCTGTCTCTTATACACATCTGACGCTGCCGACGAAGAGGATAGTGTAGAT
>CAJXRC010000383.1 GCA_913058405.1 uncultured Colwellia sp.
CCTCTTCGTCGGCAGCGTCAGATGTGTATAAGAGACAGATATCAAGATGATAGAGTCGTCTTAAAAAAGAAAACTGACAGCAATAATGCATTCGGTGGATACGTCATTGTTCACGCATAAATAAAGGAATAATAATGAAAAATAAAGGAGTTTGTATTGCCACTGTTATTGTGATTATCCACTCATACAGCGTATTAGCTGAAGAAAATGACAATGCAAAAGGTTTTTTGAGTTTTGATATACCCAAGGGTCTTAACCTATCGCTCTCAAAAGAAGACAGTAAAGGAACGGTAGGTGCAAACTTTGTTCGAGCAGACAATATTTACGGTATTTCACTGACCGGTAAGCTTAAAGACAATACTGGCGAGTTTGTAGGTTTAGATGGTATCGATGCAAACACGAAAGTGACTGGAACATGGTCACATATGTTTACTGATTTAGCACCAACGTCTCCCCCCAACTCTCTTACTTTTGACGAAAAAAGTCGTGAACATGCTAAATTTGCTCTCAGAGAATGCAAAACGCTTAACGCTATCATTCGTGGTTTTGGAGATGAACCAATCGATAATTGCGAAAATGAAGAAGCCCTTATTACTGGGTTAACAAAGCTAACTCACGATACCGGTAGCGCTATGCAAATTGCTAGGTTAGCCAACGGCATCTACAAAAAATGCATTGAGTATTCGAAAGCACCTTGGGCAGCGAAGTATGACGTTGCTGAAATGTGTAATTCGCGCAATGAACTGGAATTATTAGTCAACAGTGGCACCTCGAGCAATCAATATGCTATGACAGATTTCGGTGTATTCTCTATGTCTGTCAGTTACTTTCAAAGTGAATTCAAGTGGCTTGACGTAAATGCATTGATTTCCGGCGAACGAAACTTAGATGACACTAAGGATGGTTTCGACATAACACTCAGCTATTCTCACGTCTTTGCAAAAAAATTATTAAAAGTAGAGTTCGGGGCAAAATATCAAAAAGGTTATTCGAATGCTTCATCAAATACTGAACGGGAGTTGTGTTTTGATTTTGATAGTGAACAAAATATTACAGAATGTACTAATGGATTTTTATTTCCACCTGTTGAAACAACAGCCACTTCACCCTTCGTTAGCTTTACAAAACAATTGGGTGATAAGCAGCTGATTAAATCGATAGGATTTGATGTGAAGTATACTTTTGAGGATAAAGAGAATCAATTGAGCGAAAGTATTGGTTTGGACAGATTGACAATTGAAGTACCTGTGCATTTGGTCACGATGTTAGATGATAAAATCAGCGCTGGATTCAAGGCTAGTTGGGTTAGCGAAGTTAGGAAGAACGAAGACCCTTTTAAGCTTGTCTTGTTTGTTTCTGCTCCATTGACGGTTTTTTAAATTGCAATAGCGTAAATTTGGGGATTATAAGAATTTAGATCAAATCTGTACTGAATTAGTTAGGGAGTTCATATAATTCTTAAGCCAATATTTCATCAAGGAGAGTAGCGTGAAAAAATTAATATCAGGTTTCTTGTTAATTGTAATTATCTTGGTCAGTTTAAACGGACAGGCATCTCAATATATACGTAAAAACGCTTCATCAGAAGCTGCAAAAGAAGATGTAAAAGCACTGGCAGTTGCGTTAGATAAAATGAGGGAGCTTCAATGTGGAGACCCCTTAAGTTGGTATTCCCAAGGTGCTACGCACTCGATACCTGATCGTATAAATAGTAATCCACTATGCCCTTCATATACAAAAAAGTCTGACCTAAAGTGGGGGTGGGATACGTGCACACATAAAGATGGATCAGAAATTCATTTTCTTATTTGGCACAGGCTCTATATTGCTCATTTTGAAAAAATCGTGAGAAAACTCTCTGGGAAAGCAGACTTTGCTTTGCCATATTGGAACTACATCAATTCTGATAATAGAGTTATACCAAACGATTTTAGAGATGATGGGAATTCGCTTTTTGAAATGGCAAGGCTACCGTCATTGAACAATGGAAGTAAGATTGAGTCGTTCATGGATAATAACCTGAACATAAACAATCTAATGAAGAATAAAGTCTATGCGGTGTTCAATAATAACATTGATACCGCTCCACATGGTGCGATGCACGGCTATATAGGCGGGGCATATGAAGGGAAGCAAATGTGGAACCCAATATATCAGAATAAGGAACAATATGGACTAATGGCTCATGTAGCATCTGCGGGTTTCGATCCTATATTTTGGCTACATCATTCTAATATAGATTTTTTATGGCAAGCATGGGAGTTGAGTCCAAATGGAAAACGCCCAACACTAGAAGTGTTGGAAGCAGCGCCATGGCCATATCGGTTTTATGATGAGAATGGCAACAAAGTAGAATATACGATCAAAGAAGCGTATGAGGCAGTTTTTAATATTGACTACAAATATGACCAATTACAATCTGAGATTCAGTCTTTTTCTACCGGCACTCATAAAATGCTAGTTGCACAGAGCGTTAGTCAGGAGAAAAGTCTAGTATGGCAACAAGAAGTTGGTAAACCCACTAAAGACAATGTGCTAATTATTGATGCACCAGCCATTCCGAATAATAAAAACATGGAGTTAATGTTGTTAGATCGGCCACAAGCATTGGTAATAGAGCTTGAAGTTACTTTCAGTGGTCAACCTAAAGACGCTTACAATGTATTTATCGTTGATGGAAACGGCAGTAAAACGCTAACCGGTGTAATGACATTTTTTGGCGCGGCACATCATATGAAAGGCCACGAAGAAGGACATGTAATAGGATCCAAGACATTTACTTATGATGTTAGCTCAGAGCTTCCTGCTGACGGAGATTATGACGTAGTAGTGGAAAGTCAGACCAATAAGGGAGAGGAACTTACTGTAAAAAGCATGTCTTTATATCGTTATTAAAAGTGCCTAATAAAGCCATCAAGTAGGATGCAGCAAAGCTGCACCTCTGATGGCAGCGTTAGCCTTTTATGTCAGAACAAGTCGGAGCAACTTTACTTTAGTATGTCAGCACCAAGCGACTTGCAGGAATTTCCACATGAAATTTCGAAAGTAAATTTTTGGTATAGCCCAGCGCCGTCACCTTGCCCAAATATCCCCCTTATTGTTCACCTATTTTTTTAATTTTTACCGTTATTACACCTGTCTCTTATACACATCTCCGAGCCCACGAGACCGTACTAGATCTCG
>CAJXRC010000384.1 GCA_913058405.1 uncultured Colwellia sp.
ACGAGATCTAGTACGGTCTCGTGGGCTCGGAGATGTGTATAAGAGACAGGTCTCCATTTTTCAAATATAGACTAGACTTTACCTTTTTAGCAAGTCTCATTACATGGAGTTTAGTGATGAATAAGTCTATTCTACGGATTTTGTTTACCTGCATTTTATCAATCCATTTATCTTCTGTTGCACAACAAACACCACAAAAATTCAAACCTGATATTCAACATGGTGTGAGCTACCAAAAGGTCGATGACATCAGTCAGTATTATGTTTCTGAAAAACTTGACGGCGTTCGCGGCTATTGGGATGGCAAGCAATTACTCACCCGACAAGGAAATATAATCCATAGTCCTAATTGGTTTACTCAACATTGGCCAACATTCCCCATGGATGGTGAATTATGGCTTGGTAGAAGTAAATTCCAACAGCTACTTTCCTGTGTAAAAAAGCAAGAGGCTATCGAAAATGAAACGAAAAGTTGCTGGGGGAAAGTACGCTTTATGGTATTTGATCTTCCTAAACACCCAGGAGACTTCGATGTACGTGTAAGTGAGATGCGGAGATTATTAATGCAAAACCCATCGGGTTATTTAGCCATGATAGATCAAGTGAAACTTAAAAAATTAAGTGATCTTGAGCACACTCTTGATAAAGTCATTGCAGCTCAAGGAGAGGGACTTATGTTACATCTCGCCAGTGCTTACTATCAACAAGGCAGGAACCCCGCATTGATGAAGCTAAAGAAATATCAAGATGCTGAAGCAACCGTTATAGGTTATACCGAAGGAAGAGGTAAGTATCAAAATCAACTTGGGGCAATAAAAGTAAAAACAAGCGACGGTATAATTTTCAAGATAGGTTCAGGTTTTAGTGATACTCAACGTGCCAATCCGCCTAAAATAGGCACTATCATTACTTTTAAATACAATGGACTCACAGAAGCAGGCATCCCAAGGTTTGCCCGCTTTTGGCGTATAAAAAAACGAAGTTAAGCAAGGAAAAACCGTTAGCCATTACGATTGTATTACTAGGGTTGAAAAGTAAATATTAGTACCTTGAGGCCTTTACCTTCGTGCGCCTCCTTAAAGACTCCAGGATTTTCAAGGCGTTGTTCAAAGTGACAATCCGGACATTCGCGCGCAACTTCTGCTTTTAAGAAGTTTTCATCTAAATCGGGGGAATTTAAACATAACATTAAAGTAGCGCCCGGATTCATCCATTGTGGAATACGGCGAATAATTTTAGCGTAATCGCGTTGGATATTAACACTACCCTTTTGAAATGAAGGTGGATCGCACACTAAAATATCATAAGGACCATATTTTTTAATACGGCTATTTGATTTAAAAATATCGACACCTTCAAAGACTACTTGCTTACCTTGCTTCTTAGCAAGCTGGTTCAGTTGATGGTTCTCTCTACCTTTACTTAATGATGCTTTACTTAAATCGATATTAACGGCTTTACTAGCACCACCAGCAATAGCGCTTAAAGAAAAAGCGCAAGTATACGCAAAAAGATTAAGTACAGTTTTACCTTCAGAACGCTCTCTTAACCATTTTCTTCCATTACTCATATCCAAAAACAAACCACTATTTTGTGCTTTGCCAAATTCAATATGATAATTGAGTCCCTGCTCACTCACGATAGTATTACTTACCGATTCTCCTAATAATACTTCGGTAGGCGAAAACTTTTCATAACGATGCTGGACTTGCACAGAGCGGCACTCATTAATCAAACATTTTAGTGCACTGGCTTGTTCTGCTAACCAATTGCTATCGACCGCTTGATACAAGGTAATAAGAATAACAGGAGAAAGCCAATCCACATTAACATGGCTTAAATTGGGATAGGCGTGCCCTCGACCATGAAATAATCGTTGGGCATCGGTAAAGTTTGTGCTGGTAATATGTTCTATCATGGCTAAGGTATCGGGTAATTAATAATAAAAAACGCCGAATAGTAACATTTACTATTCGGCGTTTGTATCGTTTAAATCTATTTAGATGTTTTATACCAACCGTACTAATTTCTTGATTACTTAGCGATAATTAAAAGGCTTAGAGGCAAGGCATTGGTTGAAGAGAATGGTTATTCCCTTGTCAAAACCAATAACGCCGCATGTAAGCCTTTTAAAATCGCCCTTTGGGAGTTCATTAGCAAATTGATAACATCACAAAATGAATGAAATATAGACTCACTATGGTTAACTCATTTTACTTGTTTTAAGCTTGCTAATGTAGCTCTAAGCTGACCAATAAATTAATGCGATTGGTATTAGTTAAAAACCAAAGAGGTTAACCGCAAAAAACTTTGTTGCCACGGTATTAATAAAAATCAGCAAGACAATAACAGGGATAAAAGTACCTAAAGAAAAGTTAATATATTTTTCTACCCATGAATCTTTGTAATTTTCATTACCAATACTTAATTCTTCAGATAATTGTTTTTTCTTCCAGCGGTAACTAACAAATACACATAGTAAAAAGCCATTTAGCGGGAGAATAGTGTCGTAGAAAACATCATAAATAACATCAAATAACGACTTAGTACCACCTGCATACGAGGTAAACTCAGTAAAAAATGGCACCATGCCGAAAGAAGCGGTAGCAAATAAAGTTAATACCCCAGCAGTAACGGTTAAATAACCTAATGCCTTTTTGCGACTGTGTTTTTTCTCAGTGACTAAATATGAAACAGGTACTTCAATAATAGAAACTAACGAAGTAATTGCAGCAAAAAAGACTAACAAGAAAAAGAATGCAGCCACTGCACTAGCGCCAACATAACCTAAAGACGTTTGTAGCGCTAAAAATATCTTGGGTAGGAAGGTAAAGATCAATGATACTGAGCTATCACTTAACTCACTAGGGTTAACTTCTGGATTAAATGAGAATACCGCTGGTAAAATCATCAAACCGGCTATAAATGCTACACCCGTATCGGTAATTGCCACTAATTTAGCTGAGTTAGGGATATTGGTTTGCTTATTTATATATGAGCCATAGGTTAATAAGATTCCCATTCCCAAAGATAATGAGAAAAAGGCTTGCGATAAAGCACCGTTAACAACACTTGGCGTTATTTTATTAATATCCTGTCTCTTATACACATCTGACGCTGCCGACGAAGAGGATAGTGTAG
>CAJXRC010000385.1 GCA_913058405.1 uncultured Colwellia sp.
ACGAGATCTAGTACGGTCTCGTGGGCTCGGAGATGTGTATAAGAGACAGCTTTTGCACCTTCTGCGACCACGACAATCGAAAAATGATGGGTACCCATTCGTTGATTACAGGCATCAGCCACTAAATTAATATCGTAAGGGTGCTCAGGTAATAAAATACTGTCAGCGCCTCCAGCTATACCCGCATGAAGGGCGATCCAACCGGCATTTCTTCCCATGGTTTCGACAATCATGATGCGTTGATGAGATTGCCCTGTGGTGCGCAAACGATCAATGGCGTCAGTAACAATACTAACGGCCGTATCGAAACCAAATGTCCGTTCGGTACACATTAAATCGTTATCTATGGTTTTGGGTACTCCAACTATGTTCATACCCAACTTCGTTAATTCATAACCAATACTTAACGTACCGTCACCACCAATGATAACGAGCGCATCAAGGGCTAGTTCATCGTAGTATTCTTTCACGGCCCCTGAACGATCTTCTCCCATGTAATCAAATGGGTTGGCACGGTTATGGGTGCCTATCATGGTGCCACCTAACGATAAGATACCGCTGCAGTCTTGATAGGTAAGTGTGCGTGAACGTCGCTCAATAAAGCCTAAAAAGCCGTCTTCGATACCGATTATTTCTGTCTGGGCTCTTAACATAAGGGTTTTCGCTACCCCTCTGATGGCAGCGTTCAAGCCAGGACAGTCTCCACCCCCTGTTAATATTGCGACACGTGAGGGCTTATTTGTTGGTTCATGCGATTGATCAGGTGAAGATATCGACGCCATTTTGTATCACTCCATTTTGTTCAAACTCGCTGATATTTTGTAACGTAACATGAGCAATTCGGGTTAAGGCTTCTTGGGTAAAAAATGCCTGATGACTTGTCACCAATACGTTAGGGAAAGTAAGTAACCTTGCAAACACATCGTCTTGTATAACGCTAGAAGAAAAATCGTCAAAGAACAATACCTCTTCCTCTTCATAAACGTCTAAGCCTAACAAACTGATTCTCTGTGCTTTTAAGGCTTTAATCACTGCTTTAGTATCAATTAATTTGCCTCTACTGGTATTAATTAACGTCACCATTGGTTTCATTAAATTAATCGCATCTTCATTGATTAGGTGGTGTGTTTCATCATTAAGGGGGCAGTGCAGTGAAATAATATCGCTTCTCGATAGCAGATCGTTTAGTGATACATAATTAACTCCCGCAGCAATACATTCAGCGTTGGTTTCTACATCATGGGCCAAGACATGACAGCCGAACCCCAGCATAATCTTGCTAAAAATTTGGCCAATTTTTCCTGTTCCAATAACACCAACGGTTTTGCCATGAATATCAAACCCCAGTAAGTTATTTAATGAAAAGTTGCCTTCTCGCACTCGGTTGTGCGCTCTATGTATTTTACGATTTAGGCTCATTAACAGTGCTACTGCATGCTCCGCAACCGCGTAGGGAGAATAAGCAGGTACCCGAGTTACTATTAACCCTAGTTTTTTTGCAGTGGCTAAATCGACGTGATTAAACCCAGCTGAACGAAGCGCAATGAATTTTACCCCTTTGCTTTTTAGCCCTGATAATACGTTTGCATTCAGGCAATCGTTGATAAATACGCACACCGCGGTTTCATCCGTTATCAAATTGACGGTGTTTTCATTTAAATGAGCCTCAATAAAGCGTATATCGTGCTCGTTACGGCAATTTTCTTGATTAAAATAAATGCGGTCGTAATCTTTAGTATTGAAAAAGGCAATTTTCATTAGCGATGATCCTCTACAAATAAAGTGGTACTAATCTACACCAATTAAAATGCAGCGGTCTTGATGCCAGACAAGTTCTATTTAAAAGCGCGGTGTTTCATCGGATTGTGCTTTAATCAGTAATAGAACGTGAACCAATTAGGATATAACCACGTATAACACTTTAGCGGCCAGTTCTGTTTTAAGTTTTGAGCCAGTATTTTGTAATTACCTAAAGTTCGTGCCAAAGTGAATTTTTAAAAGATAAGGAACAGATATTGCTTCGTATTAGTCAGGGTATTCGGCATTACGGTAGCCAATCCGTTTATGTATTTAAGAGGTGAATTTTGAACTCAGCTACTGACACATTAGCAAAGGTATCTTTGGAAAATGCGAGAATACTTGTGGTTGATGATCAACCTATTAATATACAAGTAATTAACCAGATATTAGGCGGCAGTTTTCAACTCAGGTTTGCTAAGTCAGGCCAAGAAGCGCTAGATATTTGCTTGTCAGACCCGCCGGATCTCATCCTGATGGACGTCATCATGCCAAATTTAGACGGCCTTACAACCTGTAAAATCATTAAAAACACCCCAAATATTAGTGATATTCCTGTGGTATTCATTACCTCTTTACAAAAAGCAGAGGAAGAAAATGCATGCTGGCAAGCTGGCGGAATTGATTACATGACGAAGCCGGTAAACCCTTTGCCATTAACTAATCGCGTTAATGCTCATTTAACGCAAAAATTTCAAGCAGACTTATTAAAAAAGTTGGCTTACCTAGATGGCTTAACTGGGGTGTATAATCGGCGCTACCTCGACGATTACCTTGCTAGGCAAACATCACAAGCTAAACGTACAAATCACGCTATCTCTCTTTTGATGATAGATATTGATTATTTCAAACAGTTTAATGATGAATATGGTCATTTAGTGGCTGACGATCAATTAAAACTAACGGCATTCACGTTAAAAGAATCTTTGCATAGACCTACTGATATAACCGCTAGATATGGTGGTGAAGAATTTATTTGCGTGCTTCCTGATACTGGGGCTGAAGGGGCAAAACAGGTAGCCGAACGTATTCTTAGACATATTAGAGCGTTAGAAATACCCCATAAATTGTCTCCGCACAAGTATTTAACGGTAAGCGTTGGTACGGCGTCAATTGAAGCAAAGCAAAACTATAATACCGATTTAACAGCCCTAGCTGACAAAAATCTGTACAAAGCCAAGAATACAGGTCGAAATAAGGTGATTTGATCTCCTCAATTCTTATACCCTTTTAAAACAAGGCCCCCGTCGCAATATTGTATTGAGGTGCTTTGATGCAAAATAGCTTTATACCATTCCACGTTAATAAGTGATGACTCAGCGAGAGTTTAAAAGGGCTT
>CAJXRC010000386.1 GCA_913058405.1 uncultured Colwellia sp.
TGGCCTCCTCTTCTACACCTTTCCATGAATGTCGCACTTATTATCTGAAATCGGGTGTAATAATTTTCAAAATAATTGTCCGTTAATAGAGCAAAAGTTTATTCAATTTGAATATGCTTGTTTTTATGAATTTTATTTAAACTACATTTATAATATTTCTATCAAGCTAAAAAGCGTATTAATAGCCGATTAAAACTATCCTAGTTTTTAACTATAGATGTTTTGATTAGGGCATGCTGGTCTTAACAAGCAAAAAAATGGTCTGTGCGGGCTATATCTAGTAAACATAAAATACTCGTTAGAAAATTACTTTATACTATGTTTCTGTTCATTAAAAAAAGAACTACAATGTATAATAATATCAATAATGTAGGGCTAGCATATGCGTATTACTTTGACGCATCTACATTACTAATTATGAATAATAGGGCGCTTTGTGCAAATTTCTGCAGCTAAATTTACTCCTAAAGTAATTACCAAACATTTAATAGAGCAGACAGAATTAGTTCAGCATTTAACTGCAAAACCGTTACGTAATGTAGCGATAGTGCAAGGGCTTGCTGGTTATGGTAAAACAACCTTACTTTTACAATACCTTGCTTGGTTACAAGCAAAAAAAGCCCGCACAATTTGGATTAATTTAGAAAAAGCTGACAATGATATATCACGTTTATTGCAAGTGGTTAGTGAAGCTAGTAATGCATCAGTATCGGGCTCGAGTAAAGTAGCTACAAAAGAAAACCCACATAATACTGACGACTTAAATGTATTGTTGTCGGCTATTGCTGATAATGAACAGCCTTTTTATCTTTTTCTTGATAATTTTGACGTAATAACAGAACCGTCAACGTTAAGTATTTTAAGTGACGCCCTTAATCATTTAAAAAGTCATCAGCAAATTATTATTGCTTCTCGCACTGCGCCAAAGCTTGCTTTGTCAAAATTGAAAATAGCAGATAACTTAATAGAGGTTTCAACATCGGAGCTAAAATTTAGCTTTGAGCAAACTAAAGTATATTTTTCTCGTTTTGGTGATATTCAACTAAATGAAGAACAAATATGCAAATTATATGAATTAACCGATGGCTGGCCTGCAGCATTAAAGCTGTCTACTTTTTTGATCAAACAACCAGAGCAACTTAGTCAACTGACGGTAGACGGAAAAGTTACCAGTGAGCTGTTTGATGATTATTTAATTGAAAACATTTTTAACCACAAATCTGCTGAACAACAAGAGTTTTTAGTAAAGACATCAATTCTGTCAGAGTTTAATTTGCCACTTTGCCAGCATTTATTAGCTGACACTTTTTCCGCTGGAAGAGCAGCGACAATGCTAAATGAAGATCTTGAAGAGTCGATATTGATTGAGTCAACCAATCAACAACAATCTTGGTTAAGTTATCACCAATTGTTTGCAAGCTTTTTAATTAAACTATTAAAACGAGATTATGCAGAACAGGTAGAGCCATTGCACGTTAAAGCGGCAAAGTGGTTTAAAGAAAATAACAGGCCAAGATTAGCAATAGAGCATGCTATAGCTGGTAATGCCAATGAACTTGCCGCTCAAATGATGGATGACTTTGCTCTACCTATGTTAAGAAAAGCGCAGTTTAATACATTAGCTGATTGGACAAATAGCATTTCTTCTGAGTTATTAAATCAACATATTAATTTGTATTTAGCAAAAACATGGGCTGATTTATTTTATAAACGCACATTATTGGTTGAGAAGGATATTTCTCAAATTAGTGAGTGGCAAAAGGCTAATAAGTTAACTAAAGAGCAGCAGCGTATTTTTACGTCTTTAAAAATATCGTTTAGCATAATGTCTGACAATAATGATGAGACGCTAAACGTAGTACAAGCATTGTTGGCTGATAATCAACCTAGTAACCATTCATTGGTTAGAATTGGTTTTTATAATATTCAAGCGTACATCCATTTAAGCCAAGCAAAATTTGAAGATGCAAGAATTGATGGTATGAATGCGTTGGCGTTAACGCAATTTATGGGTAAAAACAAATCATCAGATAATGTTTTTTTTACCGTAACTTATGCTCATGCCGTTCAAGCTTTTGCTCTATTATTGCAAGGAAAACTTAAAAGAGCACTCGCAGTAGCTGAGCAAGGGCTTAGAGATTTTTATCAGCAAGACTTTATTGAGTCAGCAAATGCTTATGGCGTACTTCCAGCGTATACAAGTTTACTATATGAAACGAATAAGTTAGATGACTGCGAAACTATTCTTACAAGAAACCTCTCGTTAATTAGGCAGTTTGCGTTACCAGAATGGTTAGCAGTAAGTTATTTATGCTTGGCGCGAATTCATTTGGCAAAAAATAATACTAATGATGCTATTAAAGTAATTGAGACACTTGAACAGATAGGTTATTCCGATCATTTACCTCGACTTTCGGCTATTGCGCGGTGGGAGCTGGTGAGGATCCACCTTAATAATGGTGAGGTCATATTAGCAAACGACATTGCTGAACGTATTAGTAGCGAAAATTTAGTGGTTAAAAAAGCGCAGTGCTCAATCGCTGCAGACAATGAGGCTGATACTATTACCAGCATTCGACTTTTGTTAGCAAACCAGCAATACAAGAAAGCGTTAAAGCAAATAGCTGATGCAATCGAGCAGTCGCAACCTAATCGCCATTATCGCATATTAAAATTAGAAGTTTTAAAAGTAGTTGCGTTAAAGCAGAGCAATGAACATAGACAAGCATTAAGGCTGCTAACTAAATTAGTAGCTCAAGGCCAAAATGAAGGGTTTGTTCGGACGTTTGTTGATGAAGGCGAAGTGATTAGCGAGCTATTAAAAGAGTTATACCAAACCTTAGATGACTATAACTCTAAACTAGCACTTTATATAGCATCTTTATTAGCCGCTTTTGGTATTGAAGCTAACGCGGCGCAATACGAAGAAGTAAATAATAGGCTAATTGAACCACTTACCAAGCGTGAAGAAGAGTTATTGCACCTCATTAATAAAGGCCATACTCTGTCTCTTATACACATCTGACGCTGCCGACGAAGAGGATAGTGTAGATCT
>CAJXRC010000387.1 GCA_913058405.1 uncultured Colwellia sp.
CGAGATCTAGTACGGTCTCGTGGGCTCGGAGATGTGTATAAGAGACAGCCTTTGAATACATGCCTAAAATATTGAGAGAAAAAATGAGAATCACCATAATAGGAGCCGGTAATGCTGGCTCTGCTTGTGCCTTTATGGCTGCGGAAGCAGGACATAAAGTTAGCTTATTGAAGACTTCAAATCGCGTTACTCATGATGAACACTTTGATGTGATGGTTGCCAATAAGGGAATATACTGCATTGATAATACAAGAAAAGGTAACTTTACAGATAGTTCTGAGGATGTAGAAAAAACGTTTCAGCCTTTAGAATTGATCACGCGAGATCCTGAAAAAGCAATTGAAGGGGCCAATGTTGTTATGATTTTTATTCAAACAACATACCATCCGGATTTAGCGAAAAAAATAGCAAAGTATTTTCAAGATGACCAGTTAGTCATATTAATTCCAGGATATGCAGGAAGTATTTTTTATAGTAAATATTGCAATAATAATCCAATATTTGCCGAGGGAGAATCAACGCCTAATGATGCAAGAGTCGTTGAGCCTGGTACAGTGAAAGTTTTATTTAAAAATGTAAGAAATACACTTTCTTTTTTCCCTGCTGTAAAAACCGCGCGAGGAATGTCGATTGCAACCAATTTATTTCCTGCTTACGACATTGATAAAAAAAGTGTTCGAAAACACATATTCGAATCAGCACTACATAATCCCAATATAATTGTTCACACCGTGGGGCTTTATGTTATGTATCCAATGCTCGAGTATTGCGCAAAACATCACCCAGACGAAGTCCCCTATATGTACAGAGACGCACTTTCAACTGACATGGCGTGGCTTATGATAGAAAAGCTGGATACAGAAAAAATGGCGGTGTTAAGTGCACTTGGCTGTGAACCAACGCCGTACCTAGAAGTCTGTTTATTTAGGAATGAAGAAGATTTAACACAAGATCCTAAAGAAGTTTTTGAAAGTTATAAAATTTCGTCACCTCCTGGTCCATATAGTTTTAATAATAGGTATGTAACAGAAGATGTACCTATGGGATTGGTTTTATTATCGTCACTAGCTGAAAAATTAGGTATAAAGGTCCCTGAATGCAATCGATTGATAGAGATGTGTGGTGGCCTCTTAGGAAGAGACTTCTTTAAAGAAGGAAGAACACTTACTGCTTTGGGGTTGGGGGATCTGTCAAAAGATGAGCTATTACAATTTGTAGAAGTTGAACACGATCATGTAATGCAGAATGCTGATAACTTCACCTGATATGACTTCTAATAATTATAACTCCTCACTATTTGAATCAATTTCAAATGACATTGTTGATAAGGGCTACAGTATTCAGCCTTACGCCCTACCTGAAAATTTAGCCATGTTGTTGATGCAACATATTACAGAGCTGTCAAAAGAGAAATTTAAACGGGCAGGAATTGGCAGGGCCAAAGAACATGCAATTAATGATTTTGTTCGCATGGATGAAATTTCTTGGATAACAAGTAATAGTGAAGCTAATAGTGCATGGATAAAGTGGGCAGCGTCACTACAAATTTTTTTAAATCGGCGTTTATTTCTTGGTTTGTTTTCTTTCGAAAGCCACTTCTCTCATTACACCAAAGGTGATTTTTATAAAAAGCACAAAGACGCTTTTAAAGGTGAAGAAAATCGTGTGTTATCAGTTGTTGTTTATCTTAATGAAAGCTGGTCTCATTCTGATGGTGGAGAGTTGATTATTTATGATAATCAATTGTTAGCCTCCTCTGTTACTGATAATAAAATAGTTACAGTAATGCCTAGTTTTGGCACTATTGTAGTCTTTTTAAGTGAAGAATTTCCACATGAGGTATTACCTGCAAAACGTGATCGCTATTCAATTGCAGGCTGGTTTCGCTTAAATAACAGTTCCGTAAACAAAATCGACCCACCAAGTTAATGTAAAACCGTGCAGAATTAATATTAATTTATCGGAGTAATTAGCAATGGTCGAAAATGAATGACTAATTATATGTGGTTGGTGAGCTAACTGAAGTTGAGCTTGCTAGCTCAGCTTTAGATATCGCCCATACGAGAGCAAGAAATCACACTGTAGTTGAATATAAAGGAAATCAGTATAAACGCTTATTTTTACCAATAAAGTTAAGTAAGTCTGGCAAAATTATTCGGCAATGGGTATGGCTTTTACAGAAGCCTAATGAAGTGGCTGAGTTGGCTAACCTAGTTTAGTTTATATGCGATCCCAAGATATAAAGGAGATATATTTATTCCAAGCTTTTATCCTTTATGTCTAATAATGCTTTAAATAGGGGCGTTTTTCTTCGATTAGATTGTAATAGTGACGGTTAGTGTTACCTCATTTAGGAAATAATTTCGCCTTAGAAAAACACGCTAATTCATTTTGGTTTTTTAAAAAAAGTCAATGACCACTGTGGTGGCAGAGCGACTATTTATTGTAATAAATACATGTCTAAATTAGGTCGGCTTTGTGGCAAAAGTGATCATGTCTCGATAGTGTGCTTAGCGGAAATTAGCAACTCATTAATCCGAATGTCCGCTTCAAGCTCAAAGCTGCCGTTTAACTTTGGGTAATGAACGCTAAATATGAGTCTATTGTCATCATAAAATATCTAATGCTCTAACTCGCAACGGGGCACTTAGCGCCTTAGAATACTTTTACTTTACCGCAGTAAATATAACCGAACTATCTATTCTAATCACACATAGCCTATTAAATACCTTTGGAATTCCCCTGTACTAGTTGGTTGACTCCAAAGGCAGGCACTAAGACTACTTAACACACTCATTAGGGAATTTAACTTTTTCTATTTCCAATTTTGAAATGAAGTCAATTTGCTCACAAGGAATATTATTACTTCCAGTTAAGTTTAAGAACCTTAAATGTTTAAACTTAAATATAGTTGAGATATCGATTAATTTTTTATTGTTATACAAGGCTAAAGTTTCAATATTTACTAAGTTTTTCAAAGGGGTTATATTTCTGTCTCTTATACACATCTCCGAGCCCACGAGACCGTACTAGA
>CAJXRC010000388.1 GCA_913058405.1 uncultured Colwellia sp.
ACGAGATCTAGTACGGTCTCGTGGGCTCGGAGATGTGTATAAGAGACAGCTGCAGCACTATCAAGGTTTTGCATATATGGGAATATTTCTGATACTTGTTTAGGCTTACATTCAAGCCAATCAAGTATAAAATGATCGAGTTGATTAACTCTATTAACTTGAACTTTCCAGCTTACTTCATTTTTGGGTGCTTTCCCCATGCCCTTTAAAGAATCATATACCCAGTCAGTTCTATAATGGGGTACTGTTTCATTCTCAGCTCCTACCATAATGGCTTCAATCCCTTCTGAAAAGGAGTTCGGCATAGATTTTTCTTTCGATGATAAAGAGCTTTCGTATAAGGCTCTTGCTTCTTTTATTAGACCTGCGTGCATCATGATAGATATTTGCTGTCTAAAAATAGCCCTGTTGTTTTTATTTTTCTTGGATAGGGATTCAAAAATAATTAGCGCTTTATCATGCTCACCTTCAGAAAATAATATTTTAGCGATACTTAGCAACATATTGTCACTTTTAATTGAAGGAGGGATCTTTTCGAATGTATCTAAAGCTTTTTTATTATCGCCTGATCTAGCGTACGCTCTCGCAAGTAAATCCAATGCTCTATAGTGATAGGGAGAGATAAAGGTACATTTTTCTAACACACCAATTACTTCTGATATATTATTTTTGGATAAATCGAAAGCACGACCAAGCTCAAATAGTGCTGAAGGATCATCTGAATTTAGAGCGCCTGATGCTAACAAAGAAGTTTTAGCTTCAGAAACATAATTACAAGATAATAAAACACCAGCAGCAGCAGTAACATGCTCTAAGGTTATTGGAGACAAGCCTATAAGTACTTTCCCTGCCGAGCAGGCCATATTATAGTTTTTCGCCCGATATAATGCATTCATTGAAAAGAGACATAGACGGGAGTTACTTCCCCATAGCTCTTTAACTGAAAGAGCAATTATCTCTGCCTTTATGTTTTCTTTTGCTTGCAAATAAGTTTGCAGTGCAAGTATACTAATTTTTAAATCATTTGGAGCAATAGCCAATAAGATTTCTACATTCTCTATTGCCTTATCTAGTTTCTTCTGCTTTAAACTTAAACTAACAATGTCTTTCAAAAACGTTATGTCATTAGAGTTCTCCTTAATGATCTCACTTAGGATCAATTCAGCTAACGCGAATTCATTTTGTTTTAATAATTTAAGGTAAACACCATTTCGTAATGCTAAGGATAATCCTGCATTCTCTTTGAGGATAGCAATCACATTTGTGAGGGTTTTTTCATTATCCTCACTTATAGCCTTTCCTGAAAGTATGTCATTTTTATTCATTCTAAACCTTATCTTCAATATCGTCTTATTATAGAGCGATAATGTTTAATTTTTTATAACCTAAAAAACCGCGGTGGAATCCTGGATTATAATTAAAGGTGATAATACTGTTTGCACAAACTTTTTGAACTCAGAGGCAGATGAGTTTGCTACAAAAATAATATCTTTATCTTGCATATAAAATGAGTTTGCTAAAAAGAAAGATTTGGCTTGACTCAAGTCTAATAGAAAAACGGTTGCGACGCCTTTATCAAAAATTTTCTTTGGTTTAAAATTATCAATGTGACTAAACCTGTCCTCATCTTCAAACCTAAATAAGAATACTCCGCCTGCGTCGGCTAAATTATCATTCAAACCACCGACTTGTGCTAAAGCTTCAATCAAGGTTATCCTTTCAGATGTAAATGTTTGCTTACTTTGTTCTTGAACAGCCCCAAACGCAGAGAACGTTTTTGGTCTGTGAATGACTTGAATTGTATCTTTATCTGAAAGTAAAATATTGTTGTTGGGTATGCTAAGCAGATCACCAAACCTTATAGTATCAATCCAATCTCCTCTTACAATTTTAACTTCTGACTCATAACTAGGTGAAATTCCGCCTCCAGCAAAAGCAATAGCATCAAGTAAACGTAACCCACTAGATGGTATTGAAAAATGTCCTGGTGCGTTAACATCACCAACAACCGTTAACTTATTGCCATTGTCAGGGCCAAAAGCAACTTGTATCTGAGGTTCTACTGCTTTGCCGGCTAATGCTAGTTCAAGCTTTATTCTGACTTCAGTTAACGTATTATCCTTTACATAAACAGGCCCTACAAATGGAAAGAATATTTTACCATTTTCTTCAACGATAGCTTCTATAGGAGCATTTTTCATTCCAGCACTTGAAAATAAGCCCTCTTCAGAGGCTTCCCAAATAGTAATAAAAAGTTTAGCCCCTACTTTCACTAGAGGAGTAAAGGATGTTATATTTTTATTAGCTAATAAGTGGGTAAGGCTATGTTTGTCAGGTACCCCCATGTTACTAACAACATTTGAATTGATATTGAGGATCGCAAAATTATTAGCTATGGGCTCTCCTTCAGCTAATTCAATAGTAGAATCAATTCCTTTTGGTCCGGCTCCAGGAAGAGTGGAGCAACCAACCAAAAAAAATAATGTGCATAAATATAAAGTTGTTTTGAGGTTGAACTGTAAATTATTATTCATCTTTCTGCATCTGAAACTTTAATAGCCTTATCATACGTTATTTACTAGTATTTCTGCTCAACACCGAGAACATGCATTTTACATGAAAATTGATTCTACGCTAGCAATTACCTCTTTGACCATTTATATAATATCAAAATAAAGTGATTTGATTAACATGGCTTTAATACGGTATATCAATAAGTATCACTTTATTCTTTGTTTACCGACAAAATGACAAGAAACTTTTCCATAAATAACTTATATTTTGAATTTTTCATGTACTAAACCCGATAGGTACGGTATTAGGCTATGATGATGCAGGTAAAGACAAAGGAAACCAAGATAAATGGGCTAAACCTTTAGAGCATCACTATAGCGATACGCAAGCCTTAGTCAATTTTATTCAACAGCAAGAGTACTGCACAGGAAAAATTGACACTATGGTTGTTTGTATTGGCGGTCACCTTGCTTATCGCGCCGCGCTAAATGAGCGTGTTTTAGCTGCAG
>CAJXRC010000389.1 GCA_913058405.1 uncultured Colwellia sp.
TACGAGATCTAGTACGGTCTCGTGGGCTCGGAGATGTGTATAAGAGACAGACAAAATTCCGCACCGGATATAAAGCATATAAGGT
Organism: uncultured Colwellia sp.; assembly: GCA_913058405.1. GTDB lineage: Bacteria > Pseudomonadota > Gammaproteobacteria > Enterobacterales > Alteromonadaceae > Colwellia. The sequence continues at coordinate 86 of CAJXRC010000389.1, forward strand.
TAACATAGACTTTTTAGAATCCGCCAATACTTCAACAACTTGACCACTATCAATTGCCTGCTGACAAACAAAGTCAGGAATAAAACCAATACCTAAACCTTGTTTAATCGACTCCATCATAAACATTGTATTATTGACACGTAAATTACCTGTTACCTCTATACCACCTTCAATTGGCCATACATTTTTTCCCTGAAAGTAACTGTAAATAAAACAATTATGCGCTTTAAGATCTCTAGGGTGGGTAATAGTAGGATGCGTATTAAGGTAGTCTGGTGATACGCACACTTTATAGGTAAAACGCGTTAGTGGTCTGCCAACATAGTTTGAATCTATCGGCTGACTGGATGCCCTAAAGCCTAAATCAAAACCTTGTTCTACCAAATCAACACTTTCATCGCCTAAATGTATATCAAGTTCAATTTCAGGATTGGCCTTCATGAAGTCTGCAAATAAATGCGATAAATCGGTAATACCAAGAGCCATAGGGGCATTTATCTTAAGTTTTCCGCGAAGGTTCTGCTGTAAGTCTTGCACAAAATTATCGGCATCATCTAATTTAGATAGTATCTCTCTTGCACGTTGTAAATAACCTTCACCAACATGGGTTAGTTGTACGTTACGCGTAGAGCGGTGCAATAAACGAGTACCTAAATCTGCTTCAAGCCGACTTATTTCTTTGCTAATCATTGATTTGGATGAGTTAACTTGTTCAGCGACCCGAGTAAAGCTACCTAAATCGGCTAAACGTACAAATAGCTGTATTGCGCGTAATTTATCCATTAACTCGTCCTTTAAATTTCATCGTTACATTCATTTTTATCTACTCCATACAATAACAGGGAAGTAGCTGTTCTCAATTTGTAAACAGTATATATCCATTGTAGGTATATATGGAAACAGATAGCCGCAGTATTATCTTTTCATCACCGCGAGGCAAACATTGGTCAGCTAATGTGCTAACGAAGATATGAACTAATGAATTTAACGTTTGGAGAAAATACCATGTATACACTTTATTACTCAAAAGGCGCTTGCTCAGCAGCCACTCAAGTTGTTTTACGCGAATTAGGTCAAGAGGTTACAATTATTGATGTACAGCAGCTTAATAACTTTAAAACCATCAACCCTGTTGGTGCTGTGCCTGTATTAGTTGATGGTGACAAGACATTAACGGAAGGTGCCGCGATCATGCTTCATATTCTTAACAAGCATGATAGTACACTTTTTCCTGTTAATGAAAGTGATCGTCAACTGGCAATTCAAGACATTATGTTTGCTAATGCCAGCATGCATCCTGCCTACAGTAAATTATTCTTTCTAGCACAGCATGTTAACGATGAAAAAGTAAAACAAGAAGCGCTCAACTCTGCAGCTAAAGCTATCAACCAGTTATGGCAAGTTATTGAAGATAAGCTGACTACTAATAAATTCTTAGGCGGCGATACCCCCTCAGCAGCAGATATTATGTTGGCGGTATATTCTCGTTGGGGTGACTACTTCCCGGTAGATATTATCCTCGGTGAAAAAACAACAAGCATGCTAAATGCTATACAAACCATGCCAAGCTTCATTAAAACAGATCAAGCCGAACAGGCGATGTCTTCTACAGACTAGTTTATAAAGTATAAGTTAGCGGAATTAACGTTTGGCAGTGTAACCGCCAAACTTTCTCTTAGATATTTTGGAGTAAACATGAAGCATATTCAAATAGCCACGAGTGATACTACAAGTGACTTCAATGCTATCGAGGCCATTTTACATAGCTATTTTGATGGTCTTTATCATGGTGATGTAACAAAGCTAAAATCTATATTTCACTCGGATGCTTGGTTAAAAGCACCAGGACTTCGACGTTCGTTAAGTCAATGGCTAAAAGATGTTGCTGAACGAACAACGCCAGCTGAACTTAATGCGCCTATCGATTTTAAAATAATATCCATCGATGTAGTGCAAGACCAGGCTATGGCCAAAATACACTGTCCATTGTTTGATTTTAACTATATTGATTTTCTCGGGTTACTTAAGGAAGAGGAGAAATGGATAATCGTTAATAAAATGTATAGCGACATAAAAACCAAATAGCTACAAGCAACGATTAACCCGGCAACTTATCTCAGTAAAAAGGAAAAAAACATGCCATGTATTAATGTAAAAATCACTGACGAAGGTGTAACCAATGCACAGAAACAAGCCATCATTAAAGGTTGTACGCAGTTAATGGTTGAGGTGCTTGATAAAAATCCAGCGACTACCATTGTTGTGATCGATGAAGTGAACACTGATAACTGGGGGATTGGCTTCGAACAAGTAACTGACATGCGTAAGAAACAAATATGATGTTAAGTGTATATTTTATTATTCTTCGTACTTAATACCAAGTGAAGTAATGAATGATCTATTCACTACTTCACTTGGTATAACAAATAACAGTAGGAAAATTGTGCAAAAAGATAGCAGGGCGGTTAGCCATATCAGTCTGTTAATTTTAGAGCATTATCGTAAGTTAACCCCATTATTTTTACTTAAAAAAACAATCAATTTTCGGTAATAAAACTTATAAGCTTTTATAATAACTAATAAAGACAAAAAATAGGGCACAGTAATGGATGCCCCCTTAATAGTTGTTATTATTGGTTTTTATTTACAACGCTTAGTTACGCGTTACTGTGTCGGTGTAATTTAAGTTAACCTAATGACCAGATAGATGTCTATTTCATGCTTTACTTTAATATAAATAACCAAGAAAGACATCGAAGCAAAACCGGATAATTTCATTATTATCGCTGGGCATTTTTAAATAAAAAATGAGCAGTTAAAACTTAATACCATTCCGTATAAAGAAGTGACCACTTAGAACGGCATGGGCGACATTAGAACAATCAAAATATGTGTAGTTATAGTTATTCTACAT
>CAJXRC010000390.1 GCA_913058405.1 uncultured Colwellia sp.
CGAGATCTAGTACGGTCTCGTGGGCTCGGAGATGTGTATAAGAGACAGATTTTAATCACATTCCAAGTAGGTACAGGTTGTTTTTGATATTTTAATATAAGTACTGATAATGGCGTCGGAAGATTCTCAAATGATTTAACTATATTCGATTGAACATCCAGTAAGTACTTTAACTGAGCTCCTACCTTTAAGAGTACATCTTTACTTTCATTCGTTGGGAACTGTCTATATGAATAATGACTGGCGAGGTACGCCGAATATATATTTTTTGTGGATAACAATAATTTTGCTTTTTGCAATTCTAAAGCGGCTGACTCAGCCTCATTTAGTTTACCTTGATATTGCTCTGGGTCTAAAGTAGCCAGCAGTTTTAATGATGCTAGAATGCGCTTTTCATTTTTTGAAAGCCTAGCTTCTTCATAACTACTTTCAGCTTGGTAAAGCTCTATTGGCGAGCAAGCAGTCAAAAATATAGCTGATAAAATTAAAAGGCATTTAGCTATGTTAATTTTCATATTAAGTTCCATTAAGTTATTACTTCCTTTTAAATAGCTCAATGTATTACTGAGCTATTTATTTTTAACTAAAAAGTCTCCCCTTCGTTGGCTTTACCTAGTTTTATTAATTCGACATCGGAAATCTTAAAAGGTTGTCCCCACTGCTGAATGGTCATCATATCTTTAATGAGTTCACCTTTCACTTTCAGTATGGTGCCTTGTAATTTGTATTGCTTAGCGAGGTTCATGGGCAATAGTTTATCTCCAGTTTGAGAAATCAAACCATAAAAACCGCCTTCAAAATCATAATATTTCACTGTGACTTGTTGCCAAGCTTGTTCTTTTTTAACTACCACTTGGCTATTTCCTTCTTTTAATATTTCTTTTGATTGAGGTTGAGGTTGATTCTGAGTTGCTTGTGAACAACTGAGTAAACACAGTGAGAACAAAATACTTAATGGTATCGGTAGTAAGGATTTTTTCTTCATAATAAATGTCCAATAAAAAAGGCCAGGGTAATTTTCATACCATGACCTTTATTTGTATTGTTGTCAAAATAATCAAAGACTAATAGAGATTAAATGAATATCCATCCTTCCTATTAGTTAGTGAATAATGACTAAGCCATGTAATTTTCTGGCATCTCTAATGCAGCAACACCTGAATCTACTGCTGCTTGTGCAACCGCTTTTGCAACAGCACCACACAAACGAGGATCCATTGGTTTTGGAATAATGTAGTCTTTACCAAAGCTAAGATCTTTCTCACAACTTGCTTTAAGTACTTCTGCAGGCACAGGTTCTTTAGCAAGTGTTCTAATAGCATGTACCGCTGCTATCTTCATAGCATCATTAATAGTTCGAGCGCGAACATCCAATGCACCACGGAAAATAAATGGGAAACATAAAACATTGTTAACCTGATTAGGGTAATCAGATCGGCCAGTAGCCATAATGACATCATCACGAGCAGCCAAAGCAAGCTCAGGTTTAATTTCAGGATCAGGATTTGAACATGCAAAAATAATTGGTTTATCTGCCATCACTTTTACTTGCTCTTGTGATAGAAGATCTGGACCTGAAACACCAACAAAAACATCAGCGCCTTCAATAACGTCATCCAATGTTCTTTTGTCTGTGTTGTTAGCGAATAGTTTTTTATATTCATTAAGGTCATTACGACGGGTATGTATCACACCTTTAGTATCAAGCATGTAGATTTTTTCTCGCTGAGCTCCACACTTAATCAATAATTCCATACAAGCTATCGCTGCAGCACCGGCACCTAAACAAACAATGTTCGCTTGTTTAATGTCTTTACCTTGAATATCTAACGCATTCATCATACCCGCAGCCGTTACTATCGCAGTACCATGCTGATCATCATGAAATACTGGAATTTTACAACGTTCAATTAACGCTTTTTCGATAGCGAAACATTCTGGGGCTTTAATATCTTCAAGGTTAATGCCACCAAAACTGTCTGCAATATTTGCAACAGTGTTAACAAACTCTTCAACTGTTTTATGCTTTACTTCAATATCAAAAGAATCAATATTGGCAAAGCGTTTGAATAATAAAGACTTGCCTTCCATCACAGGTTTTGAAGCCATAGGACCTATATTACCTAAGCCTAAAACTGCCGTGCCATTAGTGATTACAGCGACGGTGTTACCTTTGCCTGTATATTTATAAACATCGTCTGGATTGTTCGCGATCTCTCGACAAGGTTCAGCAACACCTGGACTATAGGCAAGTGACAAATCTTGGCTAGTTTCTGCTGCTGTAGTCAATGAAACACTGATTTTTCCTGGTGTTGGCAATGCATGGTAATCAAGTGCTTGCTGGCGTAGATCTGTCATGAGAATTCCTAATGCGTTATTTAGTAGTGTTGGTTTTGTTGTGAGTGCAAGTATAGCTCTGTATATTTTTATTATTGTTTTGAACAGCCGCTTTTACTTACTTATATGGTATTCATATAGATAGAGTAATACAAGTCTGTTTTACTATATTACCTCAATCTAAGCTATAACCAATGTAACCCTAGGCTTGGATAAAATCATATCAATTTTATAAATACTGGCTATTTATGAACAAGTATTTAAGTAAAAACATGACTTACTAGCGGTGAAATAAACTTAATCATCTTTTAATCACATTATCTAACGATAAGCCTTATATAGTGGGCTATGAAAGTAGAAGTGAATTAATCTAGGTATCAGAACACATAGAATCCTTATATTGAGCGGATTAATGAATTGATCAACTTATAGCGATACTTGTGGGTTTAAATATATAAAATTTTTAAAACATACTTATTTTACATTTACCCATTTTGTATAGTTATCAGTTTGCGAGCTAAAACAGCTTAAATGCGGCATTACTAATTTTAAGAAATACGCACTAATACCAACTTGATTAAGTTCTTTCCCACTCAGCGAGAATTAAAAGGCTTAGAGGCAAGACATT
>CAJXRC010000391.1 GCA_913058405.1 uncultured Colwellia sp.
ACGGTCTCGTGGGCTCGGAGATGTGTATAAGAGACAGGTTTATTTGGTTTTTTTAATCCCATATTTGAAGGTAATAAAATGGATCTTAATGATATTAAGGTATTCATTAGTGTTGTTGAGGCTGGTAGTTTTTCTGGAGCGGGTAAAAACTTAGCCATGCCATCTACTACGGTTAGCCGTAAAGTAGTGCAATTAGAAGCTAGTCTTGGTGTAAAACTACTACATAGGAGTACACGGAAACTTTCAATGACTGAAGAAGGGCGTCATTATTTTCACTTATGCCAACAACACCTCGTTGCGCTTGAGGAAGCTAATGAGGCTGTGATGCAGGCACAATCGACGCCTAAAGGGAAAATTCGCATCTCATCGCCTTTTGACTTTGCCATGCAGTATGCTCAACCTTGGATAACAGAGTTTTTAAAAGAATACCCTGAAATCAGTATTGAGTTAGATACTTCTGATAGTTATGTCAATATGGTAGAAAATCGTATTGATGTGGCATTTCGTTCGGGTCAGTTACAAGATTCTTCATTAATTGCTCGAAGAATAGGCCCTAAGCATAGTGTTTGCTGTGCAAGTCCTGAGTTTTTAGAAACGGTAGAAAAAATAAAGCAGCCAGATGACCTTACAAAGGTAAACTGCCTTATCATGGGAAAGTCATTGTCTCAAAACCATTGGCAATTCATTAAAAATAAAAAGCAGTATCCAGCAACTGTTTCAGGAAGATACGCTACTACCAGTATGCATTTAATTATAGATTCGGCTCTTAATGGACTAGGAGTGGCTTATGTTCCTATTGCATTAGTCAAAGATCACTTTGAATCAGGGCTACTGGTACAGATTTTGACAGATTATGAGACACCCGATTCAAATATGTTTTTGATTTATCAATCTCATAAATACATGACGAAATCCATCAGACTTTTTATTGATCATGTTATTGAAAAAATTTCACCAAAGGCACCTTGGATGCTGTAACCAGAAGCCTTGGTGAGTATGTGGGCAATAGTATTAATACCTTTTAGGCCTTATTACAGTGTTCAAAAGTGATAGGCTTAAGTCGTTGAAGAAGTGATTTTACCTAAATTTATTGCAGCCTTAAGAAAGCAGTCACCTAATTTAAAGTTAATCGTTCTAGACTTTGCAATTGATAGACTTCGTGCATTAATGGAAATTGGTAAAGTAAATCACTTTATTATATTTCTAGGTTATATTGTTGATAGTTAAGAAGTTATCAAGTGGTTATTAAACAGTTATTAAACAGTTTGAAGAGCATCATGCTAGTGTGGCATCTCCCAATTCAATGTTAATAAATTCAAAAGCATCTCTTAAGGCTATGGCTGCTTACCTTTCGATTATTACATTTTTGACACGGTTTAATTTTAAAGGCTTTATTGATGACTAGTTCAAGCAAATTTGCTTAACGCGTAATGTCGTTGTTTCAACTCCATGCTGTTCAATTGCGCCAATACTTTTTGCGTTGAGTTATTATTATTTTCACTTTATGGGCAAAGAAGCTTGCTGCTCTGACAACTGTATTAATCACCACAAGTCTCGCTTCGTTTTTTTGCCCTGATGAGTTTCAAGCCGTTATACGAATGTAAATAGTTACTAACCTTGTATATTCATACTTAAAGTTTACTTTAAGTAACTTTTAAGGATAGTAATCACTTGCTCTATCTCATTCTGGCGTTGTTCTGGGGTAATATCTTCATCACCTAAATGTTCCCTTAAATGACCTTCTAATACCTCTTTCATCAAGCCATTTACTGCCCCTTTTAAAGCAGCTATTTGCTGCAAAACAGCCATGCAATCGTTACTGGATTCCAATGAGCTTTCTACAGCAATAGCTTGCCCTTTGATGCGTCTGATTCGAGCTACTAACTTCTTTTTTCCTACTTGAGTATGTGCCATGACTATATTTCTATTTTAATTATACTGGGGGGTAGTATATAATTAATTGGAACTTTTAAAAATAAATATATTTATTTCAGGAATAACAGCAGTGAGTAACTCAAGCATAAAGTGGGATCACTCCCATAACTTCGGCATAGATAGTGAAAAGAATACTAGCAAGGTAAAAATCGTTTTTTGGCTAACAACGGTTATTATGATACTTGAAATAGGGGCAGGAACATGGTCTGGCTCTATGGCATTACTCGCTGATGGCTGGCACATGGGAACACATTCAGCCGCATTTCTTATTACCATTTTTGCTTATTCATATGCCAAAAAGCATTCAAATAACAAGTCATTTAGTTTTGGTACTGGAAAGGTTAATTATCTTGGTGGATTTGCAAGTGCTATAGCCCTCGCCATTGTTGCCATAATGATGGTATTGGAATCAATGCAGCGATTAGTTGAACCACATAACATACAATTCAATGAAGCAATAATCGTGGCATTTATTGGACTTGTGGTAAATGTGATTTCTGCATTTATTTTGAAGGATGATCACCATCATCATCACCACCACAATGAAGAAAGTTCAAATAATCACCACCATCATGACCACAACATGAAAGCGGCTTACCTTCATGTTTTGGCTGATACCTTAACTTCTGTACTTGCTATCATTGCGTTATTAGTTGGCAAATATATGGGCTTAATTTGGTTAGATCCTATGATGGGAATAGTAGGTGCAGTGGTTATTTTTCACTGGTCATTTGGTTTAATTAAAGAGTCAAGTGCTGTGCTTTTAGATAAGTCCGTAGATATTTCAATGCTAAATAAAATATCTTTAGCAATGAAAGAGAAAAACTCTGTAATTAAAGATATCCATGTATGGAAAATTGCAAATTCACACCAAGCCGCTATTCTTTCTGTTTCATCTCACGAGCCTCTAGATTCAGATGAATACCTGTCTCTTATACACATCTGACGCTGCCGACGAAGAGGATAGTGTAGA
>CAJXRC010000392.1 GCA_913058405.1 uncultured Colwellia sp.
TCCTCTTCGTCGGCAGCGTCAGATGTGTATAAGAGACAGGTTGCTATACGCCCATATTCAGAAATATCACATCCCTTAATCCATATGTTGTGAGTATTTTTAGCGAAAATACCATAGCGTTCACCGCCTTTAATAGTCAAATTTTCTAGCATAATATAGGCCTGCGGCCCAATATTAACGGCGGAAAGAAAGTCGGACGACGCCTCAACAATTTGGCCATCACCTATAATTTTGGCGTAGCCATCTTCACTGCCATGAATATTTAGCGCTTCCAAGTCTAATTGACCACCACTGTATATTTCTGATAGGTAATAAACTTTATCAGGATCGATAGGTGGGCTGTTAGGGCGAGTTTTAAAATCAAATGAGTAAAGCTCAGTTGTACCTTCGTAATCTGTTACCAGTGCTTCTACTTCATAGTCAGTATCAGGTTGAAGGTGCACAATACTTCCTGATATCGCTCCATATATAGGCTCCCAAGCTAATTCAAGAGCGGGAAGCCAAGTGCTTGAGTCAACAGCTCTGTACCTAACATCACTAGTACTATCTTCATCTTGTCCATATATAACAATACCGGCCGAATGAATTAAGGGGGTGATTGAGTTATCTAAACCAGAAGCGGTTGCCGCTAATAAGATAGTAGGGTCTAGCTTGTTCTTAGCGGCAATGGCAAGCATAGTTGAGCTTTCAATAACGTTATTTTCCTTGGAATAACCCAATAATCTATAGGCATCAATTGGAAACAGTAAAACTAGAACATCAACGGCTTTGTCTGTGTCGGATAAGCTTTTCAATTCAGTTGCAAGTGTCGATGTGTTTAAGCCGCCATCAATAACTACCTTCAATATATCAGCGCTATAAAGTTCTGATATTATATGAGGATTATCGGTTGCCAGCTTTCCAGCTTTGTTTTTGTTAGGTATTTTCTTAAGAGCAGTAACAAGATCGGTTTCCGCCTTATTATTGTTCATTAAGTACCGTTGTATAACTTCTCCCGGTTGTACAGACGTTTTTGAAATTTTAGATACAGTCGTTGAGCATGATAATAAGAATGTTGAAAGCAGTATAAGAATAATAAAGCGATATACTTTGGAATCGACTTGCTGGGTTCCCATAAGAAACTCCTATGAATTATTTCTAGGCGAAAAAATAGCGATGAGAAAATATAAATTCAGTTCGACAAATGTAATGTTATAAATAGAAAGGTATATACCCACAACATTGGTGGCGAAGGCATCCCTCGTCCAATTATAGTACAAACTTGAGGCTAGCTCTCGTTAATAGAAGTTTTTATAGTCATATCATTTTAGGATAGTGACGATTTTGAAGGGCGTTTTAAGCGATATGGTAGTAGTATAGATGGTTAGTAATCTAAGAAACGTATCATTCGTTCTCAATAAAACAAAAACAATAATACAAGTTTATTAGGTAGTAAGATGGATTTTTCAACGAAAAAAAATGTAGCAATAATTCACCCAGAAGCTGGTTTCTCATCTAGTGGCGGTTCTCAACTAAGCGCATATGAAATGGCAGAGCACCTAGCTACGTTTTTTGACGTTAGGCTAATTAGCTCTTCAAAATGTAGTGAGCATAGTGTTGTTATACCCTGCATTCCGCGAGGTAAAGTGAAAAAGCTTCAGCGTAATAAAACAATGGATTGGTTGCTAACTCGCTTTGTATCTAACCCTTCACTACTTATAGAGTCGATAACTAGCTTCCTAACATACACTCCCTATTTATTATTCAAACGGGCAGATGTAATTTACCCGAACAATGATTATGGTGGCTTAGCAGTAGCAGCGGTAGTACGTAAGCTTTTTAAAACGCCTATTTTATACACTGAACGTGCTGGAATGGTGTCTAATGGAAAAGTATTACGTAGAAACCTTAAATTTAAACCCGATTGTTTAGTGGTTTTTAATGAAGACACTAAAAATTACGTAAAGCAAATAGCGCCAAACCAGCGTGTTGAGGTTATACCTAACGGGGTAAACCTTTCATTATTTAGCCCAAAAGGTGAGCGATTTAATCACGAGCTTCCAGGGAAAGTAGTATTAACTGTCGGTGCTTTAAACAAACAAAACCACAAAAGAATACATTTGGCGATTGAAGCGATAAGCAAGTTAAATGATGTTTCTTTACTTATTTGTGGTGATGGGCCAGATGTGGCTTACTTTACATCGTTGTGTGATGCAAAGCTTGGAGCAAGCCGTTATAAGATAGTCAAAGTGGACTTTGCGGATATTCCTAATGTTTATCGCGCTGTAGATGCATTTACTTTACCTTCTGAAGATGAACCTTTCGGTCGCGTTTACTTAGAAGCAATGGCAAGTGGTTTGCCTGTTGTTGCTACCGATGACGCGATGAGAAGAACATTAGTTGGAAATGCCGGTAACGTATGTGACGTTACTAATATTGACGAATACGCTGCGGCGTTAGCGGCTACGCTTTCTACTGATTGGGAAAACAAACCAATAGAGCAGGCGGCAGACTACAGCTGGGAAAGTGTTGCAGAGCAGTACGCGGAAGTAATAAATAGTTTGTAGTTAGTAAAAACTGGGAAGCGGGGTTGAGAGTATTAACCCCAACCCATCTGCAGAGTTAGCTTATAAAGTATCGGTTATTTTCCAAACTTTTTGCGTAATCTGTCTTTTCCTAAGATCACTTTAGTTGTTGCTGTTAAGCCCGCTTCTTGAACAGACAGCGCTATCCAACGAAATTTATTTTTCTTTTTTCCAATTTGGCTAAGTATCTGGTTAGCGACTCTATCGTTATAAGCTTCTTTTCCAAGCAATGCTTTATGCTTTTTAAACGCTTTTAGTCGGGGAAATACTTTTTCAAGCGGCATATTAGCTACTTCGGTTGAAATACTATTGTGGCCTC
>CAJXRC010000393.1 GCA_913058405.1 uncultured Colwellia sp.
AGCTGAAGTTAAAGCAGCGCCTAAAGCTGAAGTTAAAGCAGCGCCTAAAGCTGAAGTTAAAGCAGCGCCTAAAGCTGAAATTAAAGCTAAATAAATAGTTAATGTTTATGAATGCTAAAGTCTCTTAATACAGAGGCTTTTTATAGCGATGCACTATGTGTTTATACGAGATAATTATTAATTGATGCGGTGCAGCAAAAAAACTATTGACGACCATCTTTTGACCACTTATACTTATTTTAATCAAATCTGCTGCGATGCAGCATACTAAAAAGGAAGCTTTATTATGTTTACACAATTAACGGAACAATTTACTACTGCAATGAATTCATTCAACAATGAAGAGCAGTTCTCTACAGCGATGAAGCCATTTAATAGCCTCGTAGAAATTAATACTAAAACGGTTGAACAATTAATCAATCAACAAGCTGCATTAATCACTACAATCATGAATGATAGCGTTGCACAAACTAAAGCCTTATCAGAGCAAACAGATTTAGCAGCAGCGATTGAATCTCAAAAAGCATTCACTGAAGATCTTCAAGCAAAAGTTTCTGCATCAGCTAAAGAAGCTTATGATGTTGTTACTAAAACGTCTGAAGAAGTGACTAGCCTAGTTAAAGACTCTATGACCGAAGCGACAACAATTGCCAAGTAATTTATGATGTGAGAATAAGTACAAATTTGTATTTATAAATTTAAAGCCAGTATTTTATTACTGGCTTTTTTAGTTCTATCTATTAGTAAATAACCGGAACTCTGGAAAATGAGTGTTTGATATTAAAGTACAACCAGTAATTTATATGATACTAATATACATCAACAAAATTTAAAATGTTGAGCGTTAAATCTATGTTTCAATTTATTTGATTATCAAGGCAAAGCGTTTATGAATAACTGTCTTTTTATCAGAGATTTACAAATAAAAATATTCTAAATCAGTATGTTGAGTGAGTTATTCTTATCCAGAGTTCAGGTTGAAAATCAAACCTTATCAACTAAATAATATTATTTTGATGCGGTGCAGCAAAGAATTGTTGACCATTACAATTTTGCTAGGTATACTCATTTTAAATCCAATTGCTGCACCGCAGTATAAAACGAAATGAAATAGGAAACTTAATTATGTTTACTCAATTAACTGAACAATTAACAAATCAATTTACTACTGCAATGAAGTCTTTTAGCAATACAGCGCAAGTTGAAACTGCAATGAAACCATTAAATAGCTTAGTAGAATTAAATACTAAAACGGTTGAGCAATTAATCAGCCAACAAACAGCCTTAATTACTTCTATTTTAAATGACAGTGTTGCTCAAACAAAAGCATTATCATCACAAACAGATTTTACAGCAGCTGTTGAGTCTCAAAAATCATTTAACGAAGCGCTTCAAGCTAAAGTTTCAAATTCAGCTAAAGAAGCTTTTGATGTTGTTTCAAAAACTTCAGAAGAAGTTACTTCATTAGTTAAAGATTCAGTTAAATTTGATAAATAATTTTTTATCGCTAATTTTTATCGCAACAAGTTAGCGGTTTAATTATCGTATTTAAAGGCCAGTATGATCACATACTGGCCTTTTTTATTGTTTAGGGTCTATTTATCTTTCATTTTAGTCTCTGCTACAGGCTGATTTTCAAGTTAACAAGGCGAAAAGAGTGCTATGTAGTTATTCTACTTTAATGATTTTCAACGATGTTAGGTTGAAAATTAGACATAGCCCTTCGGGGTGCCTTGAAAAATCACCACTCCTTGTTGCTTCATTCGCATTTGAAACAACCAAATATTGAATGAAGCGCCTCGATTGCCATCTTTTTCAAGTGCAACAGCGTTACAAACTGAAAGCTCGTTTTCTGAAGTACCAATACAAACAATTTTACCTTGAAAGCAGCGTCTTCGTTGTATAGCTGGCATACCGTAAACTGCGAGTTTCAAAGTGTCATGGAGATGCATTTTAATCACTCAAAAAAGCCCACTTAGTTAGTGTAATTGAGATTATTACTGCTTTTATTAAATATTATGTATTTTATAATATAAGGGGCCAGTGTTAGCCGTTTATTTGCTGGTCTTTTTACGCTACAATGCGCGACTATTTTTTAATTATCCGAACGAGTGAAATCGTTTAAAAAGATATATTTAAAAAGACATATTTAAAAACTTATTTTTGAAGGCTTATGTTCGAAACAAATCCTATATTAAGTAAATTAAAAGAAATCCGTGAACGTGCTAATTTGCTTCGGGGGTACCTTTGACTACGATGTTAAAGCGGAACGTTTAGTTGAAGTTTCTCGCGAACTAGAACTCCCTGATGTTTGGAATGAGCCAGAACGTGCTCAAGCCCTTGGTAAAGAGCGAAGTTCTTTAGAAGAAGTGGTTAATACCATTGTTGAACTCGAAACGGGTTGTGAAGATATTGAAGGTTTAGTTGAACTGGCTGTAGAAGAATCAGACCAAGAAACTTTTGATGATGCTGAAGTTGAAGCTGATGCTTTAGATAAGGTGTTAGAAAAACTAGAATTTCGCCGAATGTTTTCTGGCGAACAAGATGCTAATAATAGCTATTTAGACATTCAGTCAGGCTCAGGCGGTACAGAAGCGCAAGATTGGGCAGAAATGCTGATGCGCATGTATTTACGTTGGGGCGAAGCACACGGCTATAAAACTGAAGTGATTGAAGTCACCGATGGCGATGTTGCTGGAATAAAAGGTTGCACCATCAAGTATACCGGTGAATACGCTTATGGTTGGTTACGTACTGAAACGGGTGTACATCGTTTAGTGCGAAAATCACCATTTGACTCATCAGGTCGTCGTCATACCTCATTTGCTTCAGCGTTTATTTACCCCTGTCTCTTATACACATCTGACGC
>CAJXRC010000394.1 GCA_913058405.1 uncultured Colwellia sp.
GTATAAGTATGTGTTAAACCAAATAATAAATTTGTTTTTGTTACCAACTCTGATAACTGTATTGCTTCTTCAAGATTCAGGGTTGCAGGCTTATCACTTATTACATGAAAACCAGCAGTCAATGCAGCATAAGCAACAGGGTAATGCATATGATTCGGTGTCACTATGGCAACAAAATCCATACGATCTTCATCATTGAGTAATTGTTCGTTTTTGAACATTTCTTGGTAGCTTGTATAATTTCGATGATCTTCAATTCCTAACTCTTTTCCAGAAGCGACTGCCTTTTCAGGTGAGCTGCTAAAGGCGCCACAAACCAGCTCAATTTCGCCATCAAGTGCAGCAGCAAAGCGATGAACAGCTCCAATAAAGGCACCTTGACCTCCACCAACCATGCCCATTTTTAATTTATTTTTCATTTTGTTTTCCTTACTAATTGCTTAATTGGTCAAGTTCAACTTCGGTGAAAATTAAGTTTACTTGCTGTGTTATTGTTTGGTTTGCTTTTAGAATCGTATTAGGAAAGTTAGTTTGATTAACTGAGTTTGGATAAAACTGTGGCTCTAAACAAATACCTTCGTGTGTACCATGAATGCCAAATACACCTAGCTGATTACCTGTATAACATTGCATAGCAGGTAATGTAGACTCTACTTGCAACAACAGATTCGTATCACTGCTATATAGTTCAGCTTGTATTTTCAATGTTGGGTCTTCATTGAATACCCAGTTATGATCTAAGCCTCCCCAGCGTAATATTTCTGGGTGTGAACCATCAAGTGCATCACTTAAGGGGGTAAACTTACGAAAGTCTAACGGGGTGTTATTGACGGACGCTATGTCACCATTAGGAATTTGTTCATCACTATAAGGGGTATATTTATCAGTATTTATTTGCAGAAAATGATTTTTTATATCGCCAAACCCGGATAAATTGAAGTAACTATGACTGGTTAAATTTAGTGGTGTATCTTGATCACTGGTAGCAGACCATTGTAATGAAAGGCTATTATTCTCGTGTAAGGTATATGCTAATTCAATGGTGACATTACCAGGAAAGCCATTTTCATTATGTTTTTGTTTTATTTTTAATGTTAGCGTGCTAATAGCATGCTCAACTACTTGCCATAACTGTTGATGTAAGCCATTTGTTCCACTATGTAATAAGTTGTTGCCGTCATTAGGCGCTAACCGATAGTCTTGATTGTTTAAATTGAATCTCCCATTAGCAATACGGTTGCAAACAGGCCCTATTATCGCTCCATGGAACATTGAATCTAAATTATATTGCTCATTATATTCATACGCTAAAATTGTATTGATGTCACCATGGTTTATTGTTGGGATGATTAACTCTGTAAGCCTAGCACCTAAATTAATTATCTTAACTTTGGCTCCATTGTTATTTGTTAATTGAAACTCCTGTATTTGACTCATATTCATTTCCCAGCTGATAGTTTAGGCTCAATGGCTACTGAATATAAAATTAACTTGAAATGACAAAGATGACTACTTAGCAATTAACATACGATAGGTATTTATTTACCATCTGAAATTTAAGCAGGCTAAAAAAGTACATGATACGTGTTAAGCAACGAGTAGAGCTGCATGTAGTAAGAATCTATAGTAGCTACATATTATTTCTTACTAATGTGTAAGTTTACTTAGAGGTGACCAAATGAAATTAATGCGTTTTGGGCCAAAAGGCCAAGAAAAACCAGCTATATTAGATGCGGATGGTAATATGAGGGACTTATCATCTGTTGTTAATGATATTTCCAAAGAACAGTTACTACCTGAAAATTTAGCCTCATTGGCAGATGTTGATGTGAATAGCTTACCTATTGTTGAACAAGGTGTTCGTATTGGCGCATGTGTTGGCAACGTAGGTAAATTCATTTGCATTGGATTAAATTATGCTGATCATGCTGCTGAAGCCAATATGGCTATTCCAGAAGAACCGATTGTTTTTACTAAGTGGTCAAGTGCTGTTTGTGGTCCTGATGATGATATTGTTAAACCACGCAATAGTATAAAAATGGATTGGGAAGTAGAGCTTGGTATCGTTATTGGTAAACCAGCAAAGTATGTTGACGAGAGTGAAGCGGAAAAGCACATCGCTGGTTATTGTTTAATTAATGATGTTTCAGAGCGTCATTTTCAATTAGAAATTAGTGGTGGTCAATGGGATAAGGGGAAGGGCAGTGATACCTTTGGCCCTATTGGTCCATGGCTTGCCACTCGAGAAGAAATTGAAGATGTACATAATTTAGGCATGAAATTAAGCGTAAATGGCAAAACGTATCAAAATGGTAATACCAAAACCATGATTTTTAAACCTGCTTTTATTGTCAGCTACTTGAGTCAGTTTGTTACTTTAGAGCCAGGTGATATTATTTCTACTGGCACACCTCCTGGTGTTGGTATGGGACAAAGCCCAGAAGTTTTCCTAAACGTGGGTGATAAAATCACACTATCAATAGATGCTTTAGGTGAGCAAACTCAACAAATTGTTGCAGATATATAAACCTGAATAATTGGTAACTTTATTGCCAAATTAAAGCGAAACATTGAAGTGTTTCGCTTTTTTTATACCAAACCGTTTATGAAAATTTAAAAAGGTAATGGAGAATATGATGATTCAACATACGGTGTTGTTTAATCTTAAACACCGAGAAAGCTCCCTAGAAGAGCAGGGATTTTTTCTCAGTGTGCAAAAGCTTGCTTTAATCCCTGAAGTTAACAACCTAAAACATTTACGGCAGATTAGCCAAAAAATTCCGTTTAAGTTTGCACTATCAATGACGTTTGATCTGTCTCTTATACACATCTGACGCTGCCGACGAAGAGGATA
>CAJXRC010000395.1 GCA_913058405.1 uncultured Colwellia sp.
ACTGAAATTGCTCAAGCACTCTGAATCGAGCATTTTGAATGATTACGGGTATATACCCGCATCTTGAATGGTACCGGGTATAGTTGGATTAGTTAATTAAAACACTCATCTTCATCTAACACTATTGCCATGGCATTAACCAATGTTACTAATTGCTCGGTGGTTATAATAAGTGGTGGAATGATATAGATAAGCTGACCAAAAGGTCTGATCCAAACACCTAACTCAACAAAACGTTTTTGTATCTGCGCTACATTGACACTTTGTTTACACTCAATTGCGCCAATACTACCTAGGACACGAGTATCTTTTACTCTTGCATGATTCTTTAAAGGTTTGAGATGGGTAATAAGGGTATTTTCAATAGCTTCTACTTGAGACTGCCAATCATTTGTTAACAATAAATCGATGCTGGCATTTGCAACAGCACAGGCTAGAGCATTGCCCATAAAGGTAGGGCCATGCATGAAACACCCCGCGGCGCCTTCACTAATAGTTTGTGCAATGTGTGTAGTACATAACGTTGCAGCTAGGGTTATATAGCCACCCGTTAGAGTTTTACCTAAACACATAATATCTGGGCTAATGTCTGCCCATTCACAAGCGAACAGTTTACCGGTTCTGCCAAAGCCAGTGGCAATTTCATCAACGATAAGCAACACATCATATTCATCACAAAGTAAACGACAGGCTTTTAAATATTCAGGGTGATAAAAACGCATTCCCCCTGTACCTTGCACGATTGGCTCGATAATAAATGCGGCTATTTCATTATGGTGCTGAGAAAATAAGGCTGATAGTTCAGTAATATCGTCACTAGACCATGTTTCACCAAATTTAATTGAAGGCGCAGGCGCAAAATAGTGCTGCATTAATACTTGTTCAAATATCTGATGCATGCCCGTAACAGGATCACATACCGACATCGCTGCAAAGGTATCGCCGTGATAACCATTTTTAACTGTTAATAATTTTGTTTTAGTTAATGGTATCTGCTTTTTTTCGGCAATGGCATGTTGATATTGAAGAGCCATTTTCATTGCTACTTCAACACTGACTGAGCCTGAATCCGACAAAAAGACTTTATCTAAGCCTGCAGGTGTTAAGTTAATTAATTTTTCACATAAAGTAATTGCACTTTGATGAGTTAAACCACCAAACATAACATGTGACATTTTAGATGCTTGGTCTTGCAGGGCTTTGTTTAAGGTTGGATGATTATAACCATGTAAAACAGACCACCACGAAGACATACCATCTACAAGTTGTTCTCCACTGGCTAAATTGATCATTACGCCTTGTGCACTTTCAACTAAATAGCTTGGTAAAGGCTCTGACATTGAAGTATACGGGTGCCAAACGTTTTCTTTATCAAAGCGAAGTAGTGAATTTTGTTCAGAAGGGGTTATATTTGTATGTTTATTGTTCATTTGTTAACCAAAGGAGTTGTTAGTCGTTGACATCACGAGTAGTCTGGCTAGACTACTCGGTAAGTTAATTAGATGCAATTGAGTTCTATGTCAGATTTAAACATGTCAGAAGCAGTACAATCACAGTCGTTACACTCTATCGTTCGCCACAATTGGAATTTAAAAGAAGTAGAAGCTTTATTTGCTATGCCTTTTAATGACCTAATGTTTAAAGCGCAAACGGTTCATAGAGAGAACTTTAATCCTAATGAAGTACAAGTTAGTACTTTATTATCTATTAAAACAGGTGCTTGTCCAGAGGATTGCAAATATTGCTCTCAAAGCGCACGTAATAAAACTGACTTAGAAAAAGAAAGTTTATTAGCGGTAGAAAAAGTATTAGAAGCGGCACAAAGAGCTAAAGAAATGGGCTCAACACGTTTTTGTATGGGCGCTGCTTGGCGTAATCCTAAAGAACGCGATATGCCTTATGTACTTGATATGGTTAAAAGTGTTAAAGCACTTGGTATGGAAACATGCATGACATTAGGTATGTTATCGGGTGATCAAGCTGATCAATTAAACGGTGCTGGCTTAGATTATTACAACCATAACTTAGATACGTCTCCTGAGCATTATAATCAAATAATCACGACCCGTACCTTTCAAGATAGACTAGATACCTTGAGCAATGTTCGTAGCGCCGGTATGAAAGTATGTAGCGGTGGTATTGTTGGTTTGGGTGAGAAGGCGGTTGATCGTTCATCTTTATTAATACAGCTTGCTAACTTAAGCCCACAACCTGAAAGTGTGCCAATTAACATGTTAGTTAAAGTGGAAGGTACACCTTTAGCTGATATTGATGATTTAGAAAGTTTTGATTTTATCCGTTGTATAGCTGTTGCTCGTATCATGATGCCAAATAGTCATGTTCGATTATCTGCAGGACGTACGGCGATGAATGAACAGATGCAAGCTATGTGTTTTCTTGCAGGTGCTAACTCAATTTTTTATGGCTGCAAACTCCTTACTGCTGAAAACCCTGAAACGAACCAAGATATTGCTTTGTTTGAAAAACTCGGCATTAATACTGAAACAGTGGCTGGCGATACTGAGCTATCTGACAAAATTATTAAAACAGCGATTGTTGATCAGCAAAATAGTGATTTATTTTACAACGCATCAGCATAAGTCCTGTCTTGACCAGCCTTACGTCGATGTAAACAGTGGGTTTGTTATCTCTTTTTTTAAGAAATTACGCTTAAAAAGGTGAGTTTTGCTCATGAATTACCCAGTCATCCTGAAACTCGCATTTTCAGGTAACATAGGTATAATCGCTGTCTCTTATACACATCTGACGCTGCCGACGAAGAGGATAGTGTAGATC
>CAJXRC010000396.1 GCA_913058405.1 uncultured Colwellia sp.
TTTAGAATGACTAGATCTAAACAAATTTTCCTTGTTATTGAACATGTAACACAGCCCTGAGTTGGGAAGAAATTTAATCAAATTGGTATTACCCAATTGTTGCTCTTTTCACTACGCCCCTAAAGTTACCTTGGTAAGATGGCGAAAGTGCAACTTTGCCGGAGCAATAAATGAATAACTCACAGTAAAATGATACAAAGACCTATTTAAATTTTAATTAAACAATTACCTTGTTTTGAATCAAAGTAATTGTTTTAATTAAATTTATAATATTGGTAATCCCCATTAATTTAGTATTTATGAATCATCAGTTTATCGTTTTTCTCAAAGCATTATTAGGTAGCTGCAAAGACTTGCTACCTATTATCCTCGTTATTGCATTTTTTCAATTTGCCGTGCTGCAACAGCCTATGCCTAATGTTGGTGATATTTTAGTTGGCCTCGCATTAGTGGTGCTCGGTTTAACCTTCTTTATTTATGGTTTAGAAATGGGCTTATTCCCCATCGGTGAATCAATGGCGCAAGCATTCGCCAAAAAAGGCAGTATTAGCTGGTTGCTAACCTTTGCCTTTTGTTTAGGATTTGGCACCACAGTAGCTGAGCCATCATTAATTGCCGTAGCAAAAGAAGCTGCAATAGTAGCCGCGTCAGGCGGTATTATTACTGATACGCTAGAGTCACAACTTTCTTATGCTAATGGTTTACGTTTTACCGTTGCCTTTGCTGTTGGTTTAGCCATTGTTATTGGCGTATTACGCATAATTCGTGGCTGGCCTATACAATATTTGATTCTCGGCGGTTATGTTGTTGTTGTACTAATGACCATGATTGCTCCTAGCTGGATAATTGGCATCGCATACGATTCTGGCGGTGTTACGACCTCGACCATTACTGTTCCTTTAGTAACTGCACTAGGTGTTGGCTTAGCTTCAGCAATAAAAGGTAGAAACCCGATGATTGATGGTTTTGGTTTGATTGCTTTTGCCTCACTAACACCGATGATTTTTGTAATGATTTACGGCATGGTGATCAGTTAATGGATTTATTCTTTGAGTTTTTCACAACATTAAAAAATACCGTTATTGATGTGTTACCTATTTTGTCGATCATTTTGGGTTTTCAACTGCTCGTTATTCGCAAGCCCATTCCTCATATTAAACAAGTCGGCTTCGGCTTTATTTATGTACTTATTGGTTTAGCGCTATTTTTACTGGGGTTAGAGAAAGCCCTGTTTCCCCTTGGAAAAATGATGGCAGAGCAATTAACTGCACCTGAATTCATCCATGCGGGCGAGCAAGTATTAACAAGCATTCATTGGACAGATTATAAGTGGGTTTACATTTTTGCCGCCGCCATAGGTTTTAGCACCACTATTGCTGAACCCTCATTGATTGCTGTAGCCCTTAAAGCCGAAGAAGTCTCCGGTGGTGCGATTAATGCGAATAGCTTGAGAATTTCAGTGGCTATTGGCGTTGCTTTTGGTATTGCTTTAGGGAGTTACCGCATCGTTGTTGGTCACCCTATTCATTATTATATAATTGCTGGTTATATTGTTGTGGTTGTTCAAACGTTTTTTTGCCCTAAACTTATTGTGCCATTGGCATATGACTCAGGCGGTGTAACAACATCAACGGTAACCGTGCCTTTAGTTGCGGCTTTAGGTTTAGGTCTAGCCAGCACTATTCCAGGACGTAGTCCATTAATTGATGGCTTTGGCTTAATTGCTTTCGCCAGCTTATGTCCAATCATTGCAGTTATGGCTTATGCTCAACTTACAGAAGCTAAAACGCACAGAACGAATAAAAAGTTAGAAAAAAGAAAAAGAATTAAGGAAGAAAAACGTAATTTAAACAGAAATAATGAGGCTCCTTAAAAGGGTCTAAAAAGACAAATAAAACAGGTGATCACATGCAGTTCAAACTAATTGTTGCCTTTGTTGACGACGCTGTCACAGACGACGTTATGAAAGGTGCAAGAATGGCAGGCGCTACTGGCGCGACCATAATAAACAATGCCCGTGGCGAAGGCGTAAAGCGCCAACGCACTTTTTTTGGCATGCAACTTGAGACACAAAGAGATGTATTACTTTTTGTTGTTGAACAACACTTAGCAAGAAAAATTCTTGAACGGATCAGCAATATTGCTGGTTTTGATGAAGATCCAGGTAAAGGGATTGCTATTCAATTAAATGTCGAAGATGCAGTAGGGGTAGCTCATCAGGTAGAGCGCTTAAAAGGTAAAATTGAGGAAGAGCTATGAGCCATAAATTAGTACAAGTTAAAGATGTAATGACCACCAACAACTATCAATTTGCCGATGGTATGATGACAGTTGCTGAAGGTATTAAATTAGCAAAAGAGCATAATGTTAGTGCGATAATTATTAATAAACGTAATGAACAAGATGAATACGGTTTAGTGATGCTTGCTGATATTGCCAAAGAAGTTCTGGCAAAGGACCGCTCTCCAGATCGCGTGAACTTATATGAAATAATGACAAAACCCTTAGTCAGTGTATTACCTGACATGGATGTAAGGTATTGCGCACGTTTATTTGAACGTTTAAGTATTCACCTTGCCCCTGTTATTGAAAATAAAAACATCATTGGCATGGTTGATTACACCAACATGGTATTTAGCCAAGCCGAATAACACGAGTAAAGCATTGGTTATTAGTTACTAAAACGCCTATTCACGGTAAATACCATTAGCAAAAATGACAGAATAAACCTGTCTCTTATACACATCTGACGCTGCCGACGAAGAGGATAGTGTAGA
>CAJXRC010000397.1 GCA_913058405.1 uncultured Colwellia sp.
CTGCCCGTACCATGACAATCAATCAATGAAGCTGTCATGCCGCCATAAACAAAACCAGGAATAGCAGTAAAAACATCTGATGGGGTAAAACGAGCAATTGTGACGCTCGCTAACAAATCATTCTTATCAATATGCTGCCAGTAGCTTTTTAATTGGTGACCATCTTTATTATTTTTACCGCAGCCATAACAATGGCTTAATTCTTCAGGATAACAGTCTTGGAAAGCTTGTTCGTTCATGGGAAACCCTATTTAATTTGATGAGAGACATAGGCAAATCAGTGATACAAATTTGCCTATGTAGATGGTTTTACGATAATTTCACTTTTATGACTTTAT
This sequence comes from uncultured Colwellia sp., assembly GCA_913058405.1. Classification (GTDB taxonomy): domain Bacteria; phylum Pseudomonadota; class Gammaproteobacteria; order Enterobacterales; family Alteromonadaceae; genus Colwellia. Next base: position 339 of record CAJXRC010000397.1, read on the forward strand.
ACGGCGTTAAATAATCAAACCATAGAATGACTATGTTTACATTATTTGCCTTGCCTAAAGTCATTTTAATTTCCACTGAAATCCTGCACTTTGAATGGTAACGGGTATAGATAAAGCAGTTACTAAAAAGATTAATAACGCGAACTTAGCCAATAGGTCGTAAGTCGTCTATTACTTTGCCATCGTCCGCTAAAGTACCTATTGAAACTAATTCAACTGAGCCGTTTAACTTAGTTATTTTTTTCAAACTAGCGCTAATATTCTCAATGGCACCTGCGATATCAGCTTCAGAATAACTGCTACTATCAAGTTCACATTGCAAGTTCATTTGGTCGTTATAATTAACCTGAGTTACTGACAAACGCATTTTAGTGATGTGAGGATAGGCTTGTCGCACTTGTTCTATTTGCTCTGCGTGCACAAACATACCTTTAATTTTAGTCGTTTGGTCTGCTCGACCTAACCAACCCTTAATGCACATATTAGTTCGACCACAGGCACTTTCACCTGATTTGACCGCTGACAAATCACCGGTAGCAAAACGAATAAGTGGGTAATCAACATTAAAGCTAGTAACAACAACTTCACCGATTTCGCCATCGGCAACGGGATCTAATGTACCCGGACGTACAATTTCCACCAATAAATCTTCAGCAATGATAAAACCATCATCACTTTTAGATTCAAAACCAATTAGGCCAACATCGGCACTAGCATAGGCTTGTAAGGTGTTAATACCTGCAGCATCAAATTCAGATCTAAGCCCTTTTGGAAGCGCTTCTCCTGTCACTAGTGCTTTGGTAACACTAGAAATATCTCGGTTTTCAGCTTTGGCTTTATCTAATAGAATTTTCAGAAATGATGGCGTACCGCTATAACCTTGAGGTTTCAAATGTTCAATGATATCGAGCTGCTGCTCCGTTTGTCCCGGCCCTGCTGGAATAACAACACAACCACAAGCTCTCGCGCCTGAATCAAGAATGAATCCGCCTGGTGTTAAATGATAAGACAAACAGTTCTGTACTATATCCCCAGCTCTAAATCCTGCAGCATAAAATGCTTGACCGACACGCCACCAATCATCACTGGTATTTTCTGGATCATAAATAGGTCCAGGTGATTGAAAAATTCGGCCTATGTTAGCCTTACTTGCATTTAAACCACCCAATGGAGAGTTTTTTGCTTGTAGCTTTATCAAATCTGATTTACGCGTAATGGGAAGTTGCGCAAGCAATTCTCTACTGGTAATTTTATCCGCATCGATATGCTGTAAAATTTGTCCATAATGCTGACATTCTTGCTTCGCATAGGTGATAAAAGAAGGTAAACGCTCTAATAGAGACTGCTCACGTAACTCAGGGTTTTGACATTCTCTTTCGTAAAAATATTGTTTCATGGTAACTCGATAATTTCTTGGGATAGCTTTAACATTATTTAAATTTTATAACTGACTATGTGCTTTTCAGGAAGCAATCAGTTTTCTCGAGTTTTAGGAGATAGCGCGGAGCTTACGGTAGTAAGTGAGCACTTTCGACAACAAAATCGAGTAAAATGGTGGTTACCTGACACGCACATATTTATAACCAGCGTTTACGTCTTTTGTACGACTTTAAGTTTTTAAAACTTTTACGTTCTTCGTTACCGCCACCTAAATAGAATTCTTTAACATCTTCGTTGCTAAGTAATTGCTCTTGCGTACCATCAAGTACAATTTTACCTGACTCCATAATGTAGCCGTAGTCTGCTGCTCTTATTGCATAGTTAGCATTCTGCTCAACCAGCAACATGGTAATACCTTGATCTTGATTGATTTTTTTAATAATACCAAAGACTTCTTTAACGAGTAATGGTGATAAACCCATCGATGGTTCATCTAAACAAATCATTTTAGGACGAGCCATTAATGCTCTACCTATGGCTAACATCTGTTGTTCACCACCTGATAAATAACCCGCTAAACCGGTACGCTCTTTTAATCGAGGGAAATAATTAAATACCATTTCCAAATCTTGATTTATTTGAGAATCATTACGGGTATAAGCACCCAATTTCAGGTTTTCTATCGATGTCATATCTTCGATAATACGACGACCTTCCATGACCTGAATAAGACCGCTACGTACAACATCTTCACCATTTTTTTTATCAATACGTTCGCCCATAAAGGTAATATCACCTTTAGTCACTTCACCATATTCACTTTTAAGTAAGCCTGAAATAGCTTTTAATGTTGTCGATTTACCCGCGCCATTTGGACCAAGTAATGTGACTACCTCACCTTCTGGTACATCTAGTGTAACCCCACGAAGTACTTGAATAACTTCGTCATAAACCACTTCAATGTCTGTCTCTTATACACATCTCCGAGCCCACGAGACCGTACTAGATCTCGT
>CAJXRC010000398.1 GCA_913058405.1 uncultured Colwellia sp.
TACGAGATCTAGTACGGTCTCGTGGGCTCGGAGATGTGTATAAGAGACAGAGCATATACAGCATCTTAATAAAGCTTTATTGGTTTTACATTCACCGGTAGATTTAACCGTAGATATTTCCGATGCAGAGAAAATTTACAAGGCTGCAAAACACCCAAAAAGTTTCGTTAGCCTAGACACAGCGGATCATCTATTATCAAAATCAATTGATAATGAATATGTCGCTCAAACAATTTCAGGGTGGGCGAGTCGCTATATTCCATCGCCTTAAATCCTATCTGAACTAGCCATTTTAACTAATTCCATCAACTTATTAATTTGGCTACCTACTTCTTCTCGAGTGTCTTTGTCATTACCCTCGGTTATCATAAACCCCGTGTTGACTCTAAAATAATCTTGATACAAATCACGGGTACTAAATTGCTCACCAATGCGTATATCAATATTATTCTCAGTCGCTAGTGCAAGAAGTTTACGGCCATTTAAATTGGGCACTTGAATCCATAAAACAAAACCACCGGAAGGATCGCTGATCTTACTGGCAACAGGTAAGTTTTTTGTTAAGTACCGCTGATAACTCAATGTGTGTTGTTGTATCGCCACGCGCAACTTTTTCAGGTGTTTTGCATAATCACCATTACTAATAAAATCAGCTAGGCCAAGTTGCACAGGCGTAGAAACCCCTTGATTACAATACTTACGCTTTTGTAAATATTGCGCTATAAAACGACCTGGCCAGCACCAGCCTAGTCGATAACCCGCCGCAATTGTTTTTGAAATTGAACCACACCAAATTATATAACCTTCTTTATCCCAATGTTTTGCAGGTAAGGGCATAACTTTGCTATGCGCTAATTCAAGATAAACATCATCTTCTATAATCGGAATTTTGTAGGTTTGCGCTAGGCTAGCCAAGTGCTGCTTTTGTAAAGCTGTCATAGAAATACCTTGAGGGTTCATATGCGACGTGCAAAACAAGCCAGCTTTAATCTGATTAGTTTTCATATGTTGTTCAAGTTGGACAAGATCAATGCCTTGCTCAGTTGACGGAATTTCAACAACTTTGCGGCCAAGTGCCGCCAACATGTCTAATAAACCATTAAAACAAGGTGAACTTATCGCGACAGCATCGCCAATATCAGTGCATATTTCTATCGCCGTTTGAATTGAATCCAAACAGCCATTGGTGATTAACAACTCATCGCTGGGGATATGAAAGTCATAACTCTTAAAGTGACTACTCAAGGTATCCCTTAGTATTTTTTCTCCTTGAACATCGGGATAAAAGCTAATATTGCTGCCTTGCCTTTTAAGTGCCCGACGAAAACTATGTTGCAATTTCTCTAGCGGAATAAAATCGGTAGAGATACGGGCAACGCCCAGAGGACCAACGACTTCTTTATTCAGCGAGTGATACACCGAACGACTGACAGAGCCTGATGAACTCTCGTTTCGATTGTAGGATTTAACTACGGGGATTTTGGGATCAGTTGTTATACTTTTAAAAGCAATGAGTTCAGGTTTTTCATTAGTCATGCGTTGTCCGCAAACAAAATAGCCAGATTGTGGCCTCGCAATTATCCAACCTAAAGACTCAAGATGCTGGTAACAGTTCAGTGCCGTGGTCATACTTATTGAGTGCTGCTGCCTAAAGTTTCTTAACGATGGCATGCGGCTATTTTTCACCAGTTTTCCACTACTGATATCTGCAATGCACATTTCAGCAAGATCAATATATCTCATCTATTCCATTCACCTATTCGTTTTAAAGCAACCACTTTCTCGTTTTCACTTATTGCTGCTTTTTCTATCGCTTCGACACTAACCATATAACAATAGCCTTACTAACTGTACTCTTTTTTATTTAATAAATTGTATCTGTTCTCTTTTTTGTTTTCGTCAATAATAGCTGCACTTACAAGAAAACTACTTATCCACTTAGCATTAAATATGGCATTAATTCTGATATTAAAAAGGACGAACAATGAACAATAGAGATCTATTACTCGGCATCTTTGTAATGATAATTTGGGGACTTAACTTTTCGGTGATTAAATTGGGCGTCAGTGAAATTAACCCTTTGCTACTCACTGCATTACGCTTTAGTTTTGCCGTTATTCCTGCGGTGTTTTTCGTTAAACGACCACAGGTAAAGTGGCGATATTTAATGGGCTACGGACTTGTTTTTGCTATTGGTGTGTGGGGTATGGGGAGTTGGTCAATTCAGGCGGGACTCTCTGCAGGTATGGCTTCTGTGCTGTTGCAGATGAATGTCGTTATCAGTTTGTTAGTGGGCTACTTTGTACTTAAAGAAACCGTTGCTTCCATCAAAGTAGTTGGCAGCGTTGTTGCCATTCTAGGTTTGGCATTAAGTGTATCGGTAACCGATGGCTCAGTAACAATGTTAGGTTTACTCTTCATTTTAATCGCGGCTTTCTCTTGGAGTATCACCAGTATCATTGTTAAAAAAGCAGCTACCAAAGAGGTTTTTGCTTTTAGTATCTGGGGCATGTTGTTTGCACCAGTGCCGCTATTTACACTCGCATTACTGCAAAGTGGACCTGAACAATTACTGGCATTAACGTCACTGGGTAAGGGCTCTGTTATTTTCTCTGTGTTATTTCAAGCTTATCCAGTAACACTATTTGGCCTGTCTCTTATACACATCTCCGAGCCCACGAGACCGTACTAGATCTCGT
>CAJXRC010000399.1 GCA_913058405.1 uncultured Colwellia sp.
TACGAGATCTAGTACGGTCTCGTGGGCTCGGAGATGTGTATAAGAGACAGATAATTAACAGTCGATATAGCATTTGCTAATATTGACGATAGAGGACGACAACATGCCAAATAAATTTAAATTATCATCATTAGCACTGTCTATTGCACTAAGTTGCCATGCGAGTAATAGCTGGGCTGAGGAACAGCCTTCTGCAATTAGCGACAATGTTGAAAAAATAGTTGTAACGGGTACTTTCAGCGGTAAAAGTGTTGCTAAGGAAGAAGCAAGTTTTGCTGTTAGTTCATTTTCTGAAGACGACATAAAAAAATTAGCGCCTAAAAGTACTGCTGATTTATTTAAAGCTATTCCAGGTGTTTGGGCTGAAAGTTCTAGTGGTGTTGCAGGCGCTAATGTTTTCGTTCGTGGTTTTCCTGGTGCTAGTGATGCTCCATTTTTAACTGTTCAGTTAGAAGGTGCGCCAATTTTCCCACCACCTACACTATCGTTCCTAGAAAATTCATCAATGTTCCGTTTAGATGAAACCATTGAATTTATGGAAGCGCTTCGTGGTGGTACTAACCCAGTAATATCTAACGGACAACCTGGCCTTACCACCAACTTTTTATTAAAAGAAGGCACTGAAGATACTGAAGGTTTGGTAAAATATTCAACTTCTGATTATGGTTTACAACGTTTAGACGCAGTAGTAAGCGGTGAAATAGCTGAGGACCTCTATATCATGGTTGGTGGTTATATTAAAAGCTCACCTGGTGCTCGTGATGCTGGGTTTAATGCCGAAGAAGGTAATCAATTTACCATCAACATTACTAAAGAGTTAGACAATGGTAAAATCAATTTCTATACTCGTCAAACTGATGACCATGGCACTTGGTATTTACCAACACCTTTAGACGTTCAAGGAGTGGATAATGACTTCACCCAAATAGGTACGTTAAATCGTCAAGCCGAAATTGCATACGGCCCAGATGGAACTACTGAGTCTATCGATTTTGGCCAAGGTCGTGGCTGGAAAGGTTCGGTCTCTGGCGGTAGTATTGACTTAGAATTCGATAATGGCTGGGTACTAGTTGATCGTTTTAGTTTTACTTCAGGAGATGCAAATACTTACGGTTTAGTCCCAAATGGTGCAGCAGTTAAATTATCAACGGTAGCTGATAACGGCAGTACTGCTTTAGGTGCAGTGACGGGCACTGAATACTCTGGTGATACTGATGTTCAACAAATTGGTCGTTGGGTTGTAAAGAAAGAAATTGAAGCATTTACCAATGACTTTGCTTTAACCAAAACCTTTGATAAAGGCAGTGTAACCGCAGGTTTATATAACTCAACCTTTTCATCTAAAGATTGGTGGTCAATAGGTAATCAGTCATATCATGTTGTAGCACAGGGTGGCGAAAACCTTACCGGTATAGATTGTAATGACAATGCAGACAGTTGTGGCTGGAATTACGACTTAAATGGTATTGGCGATGGTAGAACCACTGCACTATATTTAGCTTCATCCTACGAAATATCAGATTCAGTCACAATCGACGCAGGTCTTCGACGTGAAAACCATGAAATTGAATATACGGTTGATGAAGGTTTGGATGGCGTGATCACTCAAGCAGTCTCTTATGATGAGTCAAGCACTGCTTGGACCGCTGGTATTAACTGGATGTTTACAGAGAAACAAGGGGTATTTTTCCGTGCAAGTGAAGGCAGCAAGATGCCATTCTTTGATGACTTCAGAGAGAACTACGCCTCTTATCAAAATGGTGACGATTTAATTAAAGATGTTGAACAATTTGAATTGGGTTATAAACATTCGAGTGAGAACTTCGAACTTTATGCCACAGGTTTCTTCAATGAAGTTAACTCTACTTTCGCCGTAAGTCCTGAACAGGCAGCAGTAGCATTTACTAACGAAGCGTACGGCGTAGAAATTGATTTTAATTACTTCACCGACAATGGTTTCTCTATTAACTTAAATGCAACTTTGCAAGAAACAGAAGTCACTGCACATGATGATCCTGCTGTTATTGGTAAACAAGCGCAAAGATTACCTGGTTATCAAGTTCGCGTTACACCAAGTTATGACATAGAGTTTGAAAATGGTATGTATGCAACCTTGTACGGCACTCTTACAGCGGTAGATGATCGCTTCAGCGAACAGTATAACGAGAAAGCATTAATACTAGAAAGTTATCAAAAAATTGATCTTGGTGTAATTTTCAATCTTACTGACGAAGTGAAAATGCAATTAGCAGTTAATAACATAACAGATGAAGAAGGTTTAACAGAAGGTGACCCTCGCGGTGTATCTGGTATATTGGACAATGGCCGTTATATATTAGGTCGTACAATAGACTTCAACGTCAGTTATAGCTTTTAAGCAGTAAACCAATCAATGAAAAAGGCTACCCTACCGGTAGCCTTTTTTATTCACTAAAATTAATTTTTAAAAAATATCATAACGTTATATTTGAACGTAATCAGGCGAATCTTACTAATGAATATCGAAAAAAAGAACACTCTGGTCAGCCTAATTGCGGATATTGGCGGTACCAATATTCGCTTGGCTCAAGCAACAGCAAAGCTCGGCACGAATACGCGTGACATTGATATTAATGATATTGAGACCTATCAATGCAAAGAGTTTGCTAGCTTAGCTGATGTGGTTGCACATTATATTGATGTTAAAG
>CAJXRC010000400.1 GCA_913058405.1 uncultured Colwellia sp.
GCTCGGAGATGTGTATAAGAGACAGCAATATTGGTATTAACGATAAAAAGGCCATTGTCTGAGCTGAACCAAACATGCTCATCAAACTCTATGATAGAGGTGACATTTACGTCGCCATCAAGGTTCATTAACTCTTTACTTATATGCTTGAGTTGGCCGCCATTCGCACTGATAACATATACGCCTTCATTAGTGGCCAACCAATAATTGCCTTCTATCACTGTAATATCATGCAAAGCCCCTGTATCTAGACTGATCCCCCATGGGTTGACCATACCCAAATCAAAAACTTCGTTGGTATTCTTATCTAAAATCTTTGCACCAAGCTCATTTGAACCAAACCAAATTCTAGACGACTCATCAAATATTAACTTGATGGTACTTTCAGCTTTATAGATTTGGGAGATTATCTTAATTTTGTCGTTTTCTTTCTTAGATAAGGAATAGGCATATTTATGGTCCGAAAACAAAATGCTACCGTCAATACCTTCACTAATTGTTGTGATTACATCGAGTTTGATGACAGAGTTTTGTTTGGAAAATGTTTCAAAATCATCGCTTTCGGGTCGGTAACGGGCTAATCCTGAATGAGTCGCAATCCAAAGGATGCCATCAGAATCGACAAATAATTTTTGAATAAATCCACTAGGAAGGGCATGGGGGTCGTTATCTGACGGGTGATACTGATTAATTTCATAACCAGAGTAACGGTTAAGCCCGTTAGGTGTCGCAAGCCATATGTATCCCTTGTCGTCTTCGGCAATGTCGAGGACAACAGTATTGGATAAACCGTCTCGTTTATCTAACTCAGTAAATTGTAAATCAGCAACTTCTATGGCCGCCGCATCGGAGAAAATTACTCCGAGCAGTTGAAGCCATATAGCTATAACTGAGTAAGCTAGGGTTGAGCGCACCTACACACCTTTGGCATTACGCCTTATCATTATAATTTATAGTTAGGCTGGCCGCATCCCTAACAGCCAGAACAATAAATATGCCGAAATAACGCGGGCTCTACAAGCGATTTTTAGTTATAGGTGGGTGATGGTTCAATTGTTAACCATTATTTGCTAATAATAAGGAATTTGGGATTTAAACTCAGAAATTCCATTTATGGTTCTATGCTTTGGCGTTTCTAGTTTTTCATGTTTACCTTCAGCAAACAGAATCAACTCTCCGCAACGCTCTCGTTTGGCAAGTTGATGCGCATAGCTTTGTATATCTTCGAAACTTAATGCGCTAATGCATTCAGCAAGTTGGGTATTTCTATTAAAGCTTAAATCTTGCGTGCCTAAGCTTATCCATAGTCTTTGCGACTTCATCGACAAGTTAAGGTCGCGCTCTTCTAGTTGCTTCAATAAGTTCTGTTTGATGGTAGACCAATAAAAACGATAGAACTCGATTTCTTCTAACTGTTGAAATAAAAATACCGTCATCGCATCTAGAAGCGTTTTGGCACTGTTATTTGGGCTTTGTACATAAAATGCCATTCCTGGGTGTTGATTGTGGGGAACATAACCGGTTCCAACAATATAGCCCAACTGCTGTTCTGTTCTAAGCGCATTAAAAAATGGTGCAGCCAACATTTGCTCTAACACCATACAAAGTGCAGTGTCGTGTAGGCCTGCAGTGGGTGCTTGTAAATACAGCACAACAGCAGCATCGTCGTGCTCACAACTGACTTGATGATAAAAAGCTTCACCAACGGGAAGTTTCGACACCGCGCGAGACAAAGGCGCACCGCTGGTATTAACACATTTACTATCAATACTTTTCGCGAAGCTTTGTGCTTGCTCGCTGGCCCAATTGCCATGCACAAAGCTTTCTATGAAATAATCGTCAAATGCAGTGTCACGCACGTTAATCATATCTTCATAGGAAGTGTTGGCTACTGCTTCCAGTAATTCCACAGGAGCTTGAGTATTGCGCTGTATCAACACGCTCAACCTAGAGAACAAGCGGTTAGTCGGTTTGTTCAACAGTGAGTTCTGTAAATTCTGAAGCTGCATTTGTTTGTAATGCTGAAAGTTAAATTCTGATGGTTTAAACGATAAGACGGCTTCTAATAACTGCTCCGCTAATAACATCTGCTGATTGGTAAAGCCTCGGGTATGCAGCGTAAAGCCAGCTTGGTGACCATAAATTCGATAATGTAACCCTGCAATTTCAGCGCGGTAATACTTGGCTTGCAGGTAGTCATTTAATGCACTTAACCAAATTCGTTTAGCAGCAACTGCGGTTAATGAATCTGAGAAATGCACCATATCAAACGATAAATAAATGTCGCCTTTAGGACTAAAAAACTGCTGGTCCTGTGCAAACCAAAAGCGCACGCCGTCTTTATCAACCAATTTCGTAGGGTTATCAAACCCCGTTTCTGGCAATACTAACGCGTAGCTTTCCCCTAAATAAGGGTTTGGAGGGGGAAGCGATAACGCTTCTATCGTTATTGGTGACGCAAAGGCGTTCAATTGTTCTTCAGCAATAGGTTGAACACGGTATCTTGCGTTGTAATATGCGCAGCTTCTGTCGGTTTCTACATCCGGAGAGATTACTTTTAACCGAATATTACAAGGCGTAAAGAACGACAAAGCCTCTTTCATGACAGCGCCGTCATAACTACCGATACTCTGTCTCTTATACACATCTCCGAGCCCACGAGACCGT
>CAJXRC010000401.1 GCA_913058405.1 uncultured Colwellia sp.
ACGAGATCTAGTACGGTCTCGTGGGCTCGGAGATGTGTATAAGAGACAGCATCAACTAAAGGATACTTTGGCTTTTCAAAGAAACGAGCCTTGCATGATTTGCAGATAGAATTTAACCGTGAACTAAAGAAACTTATTGATAACAATGAAGTAAGTCGAATGAATCAAAAATATGGTCTTTATTATCTAAAAGATTAAGAAACAAGATGTGGTTAAGTCAATTACAGGACTGATGTTGGCATCAGCTGGAACCTGAATTAGTGTGTTACTTCTTATCTACATTTTTCAATTTTAAATGTAAAGCTTACCCAACTCTCAACTCTCAACTCGCAACTCGCAATTTAGGTAGTGAGCTTTCACGTTACGTATTTCACTGTTTTACTTATATGATAACGTTCGTTTTTATTAAATGATTGTCGAAGAGTTTTTTCTAATATTGGCTGCATTCTACATTTTGAAATAACACGGGTATACTGTTAGCAAATTAGTCGTAGCAATGGGAACAACAAAATGGAAATGGATGAATCAATTAATGTTTTTGGTGAGGAGTTAGTTGGCTGTGGAGGGGATCCAATTACAGGATTTTTTCGTGATAACAAATGTAATACCTCGGAGCAAGATGTTGGTTCGCATACCATCTGCATTGAAGCAAGTCAGCAGTTCTTAGAGTTTTCACGCTTTAAAGGCAATGATTTATCAACGCCCAGACCAGAGTTTAATTTTGAAGGCATAAAACCTGGAGATACTTGGTGTTTATGTGCTGAGCGATGGTTAGAAGCTTATCAAGGTGATAGAGCACCAAGAGTTCATTTAAGAAAGACGCATATTAAAGCGTTAGACATTGTGCCTATTGAAATATTAAAAAAATATGCTTTAGATTTAAGCTAATTAATTTAAGCTAATCAATTTGAGTTAGCTTAAATAGCATCATTAATGTAACTAAGGGTACATGAAAATAATAAAGATAAACAATGGTTTAGTTTGACAACGATAGTGCCTGAAGAGAATTTATAAAATGAACAATATGAATGAGTTTTACCCTGAAATATCCCCATTTAATGACTTTTTACTTGATGTTGATGGTCAACATCAAATTTATATAGAACAGTGCGGTAACCCAAAAGGGCAACCTGTGCTTTTCATTCATGGTGGTCCAGGAGGCGGTTGTTCAACTAACGATAGGCGTTTTTTCGATCCTGAGCAATACCATATCATTTTATTTGATCAACGTGGCTGTGGTCGTTCATTACCTCATGGTTGTCTAGATAACAACGAAACCAATTTCTTAGTTGCAGATATAGAAAAGATTCGCCAACACTTGAATATTGAACAATGGCATGTTTTCGGTGGTTCTTGGGGTTCTACGTTATCCTTGGTCTATGCTGAAGCGCATCCGGTCAGTGTTAAAAGTTTAGTCTTACGTGGTATTTTCCTTGGCCGTGATGTTGATACCAATTGGACATTCTCAGGTGGCGGAGCAACACGTATATTCCCTGATTATTGGCAAGATTATATTGATGTACTTCCGTTAGGTAGAGAACAAGCGACGACCAAAGCGGCTTACGAAATGTTGATTGGTGAGGATAAAGCCCTCGCGCAAAAAATAGCAACGGCGTGGAGTATTTGGGAAATCCGTTGTTGTACCTTAATACCTGATCAAGCCTTTGTTGATGCCGCTACGGGGGATGATCATGCTTGGACATTAGCTCGCCATGAAGCGCACTTCATGGTTAATGATTGTTTTTTAACTGACAATCAAATATTAGCGAACTGCGATAAAATAAAAGATATCCCAACGACTATCGTGCATGGCCGTTATGATATTGTTTGCCCTGCTGATAATGCGTGGTTATTACATCAACAGTTACCTAAATCGAGACTTGTTATTAGTGAAGCCTCAGGTCATGCCTCTGTAGAGCCAAACACTAAACATCACTTAATTTCGGCAACTCAATCAATGCTGTCACTGTAGCGCTAAGCTTATAAAACAGCTATCTCAGCAACACACTCAGCTTTTTATGCTTGTGTTGCTATCACTATCTCGCTACTTGCGCGAAAGTAACGTAAAATAGCCGACATTATACTATTTACACCTTTTCCTCGTCTCATAAACGAGTAATTGTAGCCATTGACTTAAGGCCCACCATGAAAAAAACGTTTGAATTAACCCACCCGAAAGTAAAACTTGAAAGACGCGTTGATGCTGTAAAGCATGAAGTTAAAAAGTATCTTAAAAGAGAACGCAACAAAAAATTACCAGCAGGTGCTGACTTTTGGGATTTTGATTGCCAATTTGGTAATACGAAAGAAGAAGCTGAACCGGTCCAATTGTCAGAGATTAATAAACGTATTGATCAAACTCAAGTTGCAGGCTTAACATCATTTTACATCGAAATCATAGCGAAAGAAGGGATTAGAACCTTTACGCCAAGAGATGAAGATGAAAGTGACTCTGAAGACTAATTAGCCTATCGCAATTATTCTAAGTTACTAAATGACCGAGCCATGTGCTCGGTTTTTTTATGCCCGAAAATAAATCAGAGTTGCATAATACCGCTAACGCATAACAAGGAATTTTTATGGTAAACATTCAGGTAGAAAATATAAGAGTGACCCGTGATCCAACCAGCATCGGCTGTACACCAGTAA
>CAJXRC010000402.1 GCA_913058405.1 uncultured Colwellia sp.
ACGAGATCTAGTACGGTCTCGTGGGCTCGGAGATGTGTATAAGAGACAGAAACCAACGCCTGCGTTTTTTGCAAAGGTGTAAAACCCAAAGAGTTCAGGTGTTAATAACTTACCCGCAATAAATGTATCGGCATGTAAACGCATACCACGCAGGAATTCAGTATTAAAAAGTTTTCCTGATGTTTGAAGCATCTGATGAATAATAGAGGGGTTACAAGCAACACCGTATGACTTGACTGGTGAGAATGAAAATAATAATAACCAAAAGATCGAAAAGGCAATCTTACCTAAAGCTACTGACAAGATATCAGCGCCAAATAAAGCCGCAATGGCGATTGTAACATTCTCAATAGTTACACACAGACCATTTCTAATACTGAACCAACGCATTTTATTTTCACGTTGTAATAAAAATATTTTAATACTTACCCATGGATATAAAAGGTAAATAATAGCCATCGTTTGTAATAAAAGTGTTATGTCATCATTATCATAAAGTGATGAAACGTAGTTTGCTGAACTGAATTGACCTATCGCTATGGCTAAACAAATACCCCATTGGATTAAGATGCCATTTTTGGCAAAGCTTTCTAATTGATGTGGCTTACAGTTGATAATTTGGCTGCCCACACCTGCACGTAACAACAGGCCAAAAACATCATGAAATGCTAAAGCTAACATAGCAGTACCGTATGACATTGGTGATAATTGAGCAGCCAGTACAATAATAGTGAATATTCGAGATATTTTTGCTACAAACTCTGCACTGAGTAACCAAATGGTATTTGATAAGAGCTCAATAACTGAATTTAATTGTATTCTAAAAAAATGAAGCAACCGCATTAGAATATTCCTGAAGCATTGTTAATTAACAAGGTAACTTCAAGATTCATTCCAACATGTTATATTTTTAATATATTGATTAATAAGTCTTTTATTTCAATAAAAATTCTACCACCATAATTATTTGCATGATGAAAATCATTATGGTGGTTATTTGCATATTAGGAATACAATTATTCTGCAGGCGATGTTTGCCATTGTTGGATTTTACGATACAGCGTTGATGGACTCACACCCAATTCACTCGCCGCTTTTACAATATTGTCTTGGCACGAGTCTATAGCCTGTTCAATAGCTTGTTTTTCAACTTCAGCCAAGGTAATAATCGATGAAGTCGAATGATTAACCTGATGAGTATTGGTCGTTTGATTGTTCCGATTTATTGCAGCAATATCGCTTTGTATTTTGGTGTCAAACACTGGCTCTGCTTGTATACTTTGTCTACCAAGTTGTTGAGCAATAATCTTTTCTGAAATTAATGGTCCTTCAGACATAACCGTTGAACTATGAATGATATTTTGTAACTGGCGAACATTACCCGGCCATGAATAGGACTTTATTAGCGCCTCAGCGCCAGAAGAAAATCCAGCAAACACTTTGCCCTCAATATCGCTAAAGTGACTTAAAAAATGTTCAGCTAACTTAAGAATATCATTATCGCGTTCATTTAACGCCGGCAAATCTATCGAAATAACGTTTAACCGATAAAAGAGGTCTTCACGTAATTTATGTTCTGCAATGGCAATTTGTGGCTCTCTATTCGTAGCACTAATAAATCGAATATCTACTTTTTCTTCTTTTCCACTACCAACCTTTTGAAAACAACCTGTTTGGATGAACCGTAATAGTTTTGCTTGTAAACCAATATCCATTTCGCCTATTTCATCAAGAAAAAGGCTACCGCCATTTGCCAGAGAGGCTGCACCATCTCTATTTGAAACAGCCCCAGAGAACGCACCTTTTATATGACCAAAAATTTCCGATTCCATTAATTCTGACGGAATAGCCGCACAATTAAGCGCAATAAAAGGTCCATTTTTCTTTTTGCTTAATCGATGAATCGCTTGTGCCGCAACTTCTTTACCTGCGCCACTTGGCCCTGTGATAAAGACAGAAGCATTACTAGGCGCACTTTGTTCTATGCATGAATAAACAAATTGCATAGCCACTGAATCACCGATGAAACCTTCAAAACTCGATTTATGATATTTTTGGTATTGATCAATTGTTCTTCGCATTAACGTTCGTTCGGCCAAAACCTGTTGTAATTGTAAGGCTTGTTTTAACTTTATTATGAGCTCGAAGTTATCCCAGGGCTTTTTAAGAAACCCCCAAATATGACCGTTGTTAATCAAATCGACGATCATTTCCATATCACCATGGCCTGTCAGCACCATACGAACTGTTTCTGGTGAAATTTTAGCAACCTGTTCCAATAATTCATTACCATCCATATTTGGCATATTAAAATCAGACACGATGACATCTACAGGACACTCATTAATAATATCAAGTGCATCTTGGCCGCTAGGTGCAGTTAAAATAACAGCATCGAGCTTTTTGGTAATACGTTCGAGTGAACGTAGAATTTCTGGCTCATCATCCACAAATAAAATTCTAGATTTATTTAAGTTCTGCATTTCCAATCCTTAAAATTGCGAGTATTAATCATCAAATGTTAGTCAGCGCTCTCTCAACAGCTTGTTGAGTAACGTCGGTCAAATTGATAACTTTTACTTCTGTCTCTTATACACATCTCCGAGCCCACGAGACCGTACTAGATCTCGT
>CAJXRC010000403.1 GCA_913058405.1 uncultured Colwellia sp.
TCCTTGTTCCTAAATAAAAACTTAATTAAACATTAGTTCATAGTAAACTAGAATAACTTGGTGAAATTTTCAACAACACTGATTAATTTTTTCTTATGCGCAATTTACTAAGCAGATTTTACGTATTAGAAGGAGCTATTCCATTTTTGCCTTTTGCGTAGTTAAATTAGGAAACTATTTTTAACTTAGAATACGATAGCCGGAATAAAAGCAGAGGAACTGATAATAAAAAGCCACTCCAATTTTAAAGAGTGGCTGTCAAAGGTTTAGTTAAAATAACGAATGACTAAGTTCTATTAATCATTCTGGATAGAGGTGAATACCCCAACAGATTCAAAGATTTTTCTCATTTTCTTCACCCCGTTCTGATAAGAGAAATTCTCTCTAGCCAATATTTTGCTGTTTTCACTGAATTGCTTCCACAATTCCTCGTCATCATAGAGTTTGATGATGGCCTCTACCCACTCATCAGCATCATTCGCAATAAGTGTATTAATTCCATTTGTCAGGCCAGTACCTTCCGCCGCTATGTCAGTAAGTATAGTTGGTGTCGCGTATGCTAAAGCATCTAATACCTTACCTTTTATGCCAGCACCTGAGAGTAGCGGGGCAATAAATATTTTATGGTTGTGATACACACCATCTAAGGTTTCTGCAAACCCTTTTACATTAACGTTTTCACTCTCGAACCCATTAAAGTGCTCTGGCATTTTACTTCCATAAATGTAGAACCTAATGTCGGGACGTTGGGCTTTAAGTTTCGGCATGACTTCTTGAACCATATACTCGACAGCTTCACTGTTCGGCGTATGATTATATCCACCAAGAAAAGCAATACCCTCTCGCTCTTCAAACACCGGGCCAGTATCCTTCGGCTCAACAATCCAAGGAGTAACATGCATATTCGCGTCTTGCGCTATGTGACTAGAGATTACTGCTTGTTCTGTAGTGTTGTAGGTTAAAACAGCGTCAACCTTTTTACATACCTCTAACTCTTCGTCTCTAGTCAGCAAGGCCTGCTCCATTGCTTCTTCATCATTTTTCACTAAAGCTGCACGAATTTCTCTTAAAAAATGGAGGTCTGCATTATTGAATAGAATTGACTTGCCTGCTTCTTTAATGATGTCAACGTACTTTTGTGCAACGTCATAACGTGTGATATAGACTGCATCCATTTCACCCAGTCGGCGTTGTAATACATCGTCCAGCGAGTAGTAAAAAGGCACATACAATACCTCTACGCCCATATTCTGTAACACTCTGGTGTATTTACCCATTGGTGCTAAGTTTGCCGGTACAAAAGTTACTTTAAAGCCTAACGCAAGCATCATTTTTATTTCCTGCAGCGCAGCATGACTACCAGCATCCATACCGAGCATGGGTGTTGCATAATCAATTACTAATATACGCTGCTCGACATTCCTGTCTTTTTCAAGATGCATACTATTTAGCGCTGGTTTTGAGCCCTGTTTATAAGCGTTAAACCATTTTCTTCTGAACGTCGCTTCATTTATTACTTGGTACTGCTTTAATCCTTTAGTTACATCAGTGCCATGAGACTGTCCTTCAAAATGTATGACTTCTGAATGAGGTACATAAAGAACCTTATAACCCGCTTCTCGCACTTTAAAAGAGAGGTCTGTATCTTCGTAATAGCAAGGCACATATTCTTCACTGAACTTGCCCACTTCCTCCCACACTGACTTGGTTACACACATGGCTGCTCCAGTCACGTAATCGACTTGACGCACATAGTTCCAAGCAGGGTCAAATGGGTTCCCATCTCGACCGGCATTCCAAGGTTCACCCGTTGCCCATACTATTCCACCAGCTTCTTGTAACGTACCGTCTAGGTTTAGCAACTTGGAACCCGTTAACCCTACACGCTCATCTGATAGATGTTGTGCAACTAGTTCGTCAAGCCAGTAACTTTTCACTTCCGTGTCATTATTCAAGAAAACGATATAGTCTCCCTTAGCCACTTCTGATGCTTTGTTGCAACTCTTAAGGAAGCGCAGATTTTCTGCGTTTCTAGATATCACCAAGTTACCAATTATTTCTTCAGCTTTCTGTGTTTCATCGGTAGAGCAATCATCGGCTAAGATAACTTCATAGGAGGTCTTGTTATAAGCAAGAAGAATCGAGGCTATACAATGATATGTGAGCTCAAACTTGTTATACGCAGGAATTATTATTGATACTTCGGGCTTTTGAGATTTTGGCAGTGAAAATGAAGGATATACTTTTCTCCCTTGATACCCCTCAACGACTACACTGTGAGCGGTAGATAAGTTTTCGGTATCTTTTAATCGACTTGAGTCATTTAATTGGAGCGTAAGAGACTCATAGCGCCCATCCGCGCTTGCGGGCTTTGATATATAGTGTGGCTCTTTTCTACTGTGGTTCAAAAACTCCCAAGGCGTTAAAACGGGATCCCCTTTAATTTCTAGCTTTCCATAGCTTGCAACCTCTCCTTTTACATGCACATTTATAACATGGTAGGCATTGTCTAAATATTTGGCTGGTATCCATATATGAGCGGGCTGAATTTTCTTATTATTAATAAAATCTGTCTCTTATACACATCTCCGAGCCCACGAGACCGTACTAGATCTCG
>CAJXRC010000404.1 GCA_913058405.1 uncultured Colwellia sp.
ACGTCAGATGTGTATAAGAGACAGCTTTAAAAGCTTTAACTTGCTCTGTTAACTCTACTGCTAGAGCTGCTAACTCGTCGCTTGCAGCAGATATTTCTTTAGTGCTTTCACCTGTTTCAATGGAAATGTTACTTATTTCTGTTGCTTGCTGGTTAATATCTCTGGCAACTTCACTTTGTTGTTGAGTGGCGGTAGATATTTGAATGTTCATATCAGAAATCATCGATACGGATGATTCAACTTCAGCTAACGATTGTGTTACCTCATTTGTTTTTTCAACAATTAATTGCGCCTGATCGGTACCTGCCACCATAGAGTTTGTTGCAGCACTGACGTTTATTTCTAATGACTTAATCATTTTTTCTATTTCTACAGTTGAGTTTTGGGTGTTTTGTGCCAAATTTCTCACTTCATCAGCGACCACTGCAAAACCACGCCCTTGTTCTCCTGCTCTTGCTGCTTCTATTGCTGCGTTTAACGCGAGCAAGTTTGTTTGATCGGCAATACCTTTAATCGTGACTAAGATATTCGCAATATCTTTGGTGCCTGCTTGAACATCATCAATTAAGTTTTTAGATTTAGTGATGTCATCAGATAATTGCAGGATTTGCGCTATGGTTTCATTAACTGCAATAGAGCTAATATGTACTAATTTAGTTGAAGTATCGGCAGCAGTCGAAGCTTCAGAGGTGTTTTGTGTGACTTCATCAATTGAAACACTCATTTCGTTTATTGCGGTTGCTACTTGTTCTGTTGCTTGATGTTGTCGAGAAACATTTGCATCGGTTAGTTCTGTAATGCTGGATAGTTCTTGAGAAGCAGTCGCTTGTTGATCGGCAGAGCTAGAAATATGTTCAACCATATCTTTTAATTTGACTATCATGTCATGCATAGCTTGTTGTAATAACCCAAGCTCATCATTTTGATCAATGTCAATATCTGCGGTTAAGTCGCCTGAAGATACTCGCTGCGCTATAGCTACTGCTTGCACGATAGGGCCACTAATATTTCTAGCAATTACAATAGCTATAAAAGCAATAACCACTGAGACAAGAGCGACAATGATTGCAGTAATATTTATAAGGGTATTGGATGTTTCAAAAGCTTCTGCTTCGTCAATCTCAGCAATAAGGGCCCATTTAAAATCTCCTAGGTCCACAGTGCTAAATGAAGAGAGTACACTGTTACCGTTATAGTCAATAATAATACGGCTTGCGGTCTCACCGGTAAATGCAGCTTTCACGGCATCAGTATTAACCCCATTTCTACTAATATCACCAGCAAAAGATGCAATAACTGAATGATTTGTTGGGTCTAAATATGAATCTGAGCGCATTCTACGGTCTTCACCTACCAGGTATGTTTCTCCAGTAGCTCCCATACCATCACGTTGTTGCATTATCTCATTCACTTCATTTAAAGGAAATTGTAAAGCAATATAACCAATGTGCTTTCCGCTTATATCGATGAGTTTTGTCATCATAAACGCAGCTGGTTCATCATTGGAAGGTGGATATGGTTTAAAGTCAGTAACCGATATCTCAGTTAAACCATTTTGTTGTGAACGTTGAAATGCATCACCTAAACTGGTTTGATTTATGCCGGATTGAGGAATATTACTTCCCAAGTCCGACTCTTTTGCAGCAGTAAATATGATGTCACCTTGTAAATTTATAAAAAAGAGATCATACCAAGCATTTACTTTGTTAATTTTAATGAAACGCTCGGCATATTTACTTTCGGCTAGTCGCCACGCATTACCATTCAGTCCATCAGACGTTATAGCTTTATCAAACGCATTGAATGCTTCTGAAGCATAAGGATCATCATTTAATACCTGCAAACTGGCTTTTAATGATGAGAGATAGTTCGATATTTGTGCTTTTTTAATCGAACGTACGGACTCTAATTGACTAAATGCTTGTGCTTGAATGGAGTCGCTTGCCATGTTGATACTAACGTAGGCAAAAATAATGAGTGGAGTTAAAGAGAGAGATAGAAATGTAAAAACAAGCTTGTGATTAATTTTTTTAAATTTGAGCATATAAGCTTATACCTTAATAATGAAGGAGCCCTATATAATTCCTCATCCGTTTGGTATATAGAAAACTTAATAAGTTAATAAGTTAATAACTCAAAATGCAGCTATTAACTTTAAATACAGCTATTAACTTTCTTTTAATAAACTAGCACGAACTTAATAAAAATTCGTTAATTCATTAAAATAAAATTGAAATAGCTAACGATAAGAGTAAAAAATATCATAGATATAAGTGAAAAGTATCAGATATCACGATCTTTAATCTATCATTCAGTCGATTTTATCGAGTTGATTACGCGTTGAAAATATTACCATTATCTCTATGAGTTAAAGCTGCTGATGGCCACATCAATCATCAAAACCTTACCTTTCGTATCTCTAATTTTAGTTACGTTTTGTTTATTACTTCATATTTATTAATGAATGTTAAGTATTTAAATCTTAATAATTCTTTGATTTAAATGAATTTAATATGTTATATAATAACTGTCTCTTATACACATCTGACGCTGCCGACGAAGAG
>CAJXRC010000405.1 GCA_913058405.1 uncultured Colwellia sp.
ATTCTCTTCAATCAATGCCTTGCCTAAAGGCATTTCTAATTCCAGCTGAAACCTGAATATTCAGGTAGTTTGGGTATATACCCGTTAAAATTAATCTTAGTGGCGGTCATATTAGAATAAAACTATGCGTTTTTTCATCCAGATAGCAAATTAACTCTTCGAACTATATTGAAAATATTATATTAAAAACATTCCGGTACATAGTATTAAGAGGTAAAGTATTAATATACAAGTACTAAGTTACAAAGGGAATTTATGAATAACTTAACACGATTTAGCATTGTTTTACTGGTTGCCAGCAGCTATTTATCATTTAATTCGAACGCCGAGATTTATACTTGGACGGATAAAGACGGTAAGGTTCACTTTAGCGACAAACCAATAAATGATGAAAAAGTTACCACAATAAAGCCGAGGGGAAATAATAATATTTCCAAGCCTGTTAATAGTAATAGTCAATGGCAGCAAGACTATAATAAAACTAAACAAGCGAAAGCTAAAGAAACCCAGAAAAATGCTCAACAGAAACAAAAAAACAAAGGTTATTGCAATCAACTAAAAAGCGAACTTGCCCTGTATGAGCAAGGTGGCCGCCTTTATCTGATGTCGGCTAATGGCGAGCGAAGTTATCAAAGTGAAGAACAACTTGCTGCGCAAAAGAAACAGTTTGCTAAATTAATCAAACAAAACTGCCGTTAATTTTAGTCGTAAAATATTAGACCTAAAACAGAGTAAAATGGTAGTCAGCTAAAGAGGTAATTATGAAAAAAACGTTACCCGTTATCAACATTAAAGCGCAGAGTAATCACCATGCACTTTTTTTAATGTCAGTTGCGTTATTCATCACATTTTGCACCTTAGCTTTTAGCCAAGGGCATTGGCGACAATTTCATTTGGTGATCATCTTTATCTATCTATGTTCATTAGTGATTTTTATAACCGGCATAGCAAAATATCTAGAGCCAAAATACAGTTTATGCTTAAACCCTCTCGGCATAAAATATCAGCATAGATATGGTCACTGGAAAATTGAATGGCAACATATCCAACGAATTTCATTAATAAACGAAGCCTCTGGACTCTCAACAATCCAGTTACCCTATATAGGTATTCGTTTAATAAATTTATCTACGCTAGCCGATAAAGTATCACCACGTTTGGCTAACCGTCTTATTCATGAACAAAAACCTCTGGTTGCTTTTGCCATGAGTCAGAAATTACTCCCTCTCGATCAAAGCCTGATTAACTTTGAACCTTTTATTTTATCTTCTGGTGAAGTGCTAACGGGACCATTAGCTGCATTCCTACATCACTGCACCCTATTGAATCAAGCGCTGGGATATCACTTGTTTCTACCTGAAACAGCCATAGATAGAGACCTTAATGAATTTTGCACTTTACTGACGCAATGTATGAGATCTTCTGCTGAATATAACTAAGCAGCCCTTAACATTATGTCGCTTGAGGCATTTTTTCAACGAGTAAATCAATAAAAGAGCGTACTTTGGGTGATAAATGTTTTCGGCTTGGATAAATAGCGAAGACATCGATTGTTGGCGTGATGTAATCATTGAATAATATGATTAACTTATTATCTTTTAGCGCTTGTTCCATGACAAACTCAGGTAGTCGACAAATACCATGTCCTGCAAGTACCATAGCTAACTCCATACTGGCGCTATTACATAATAATTTAGCTTTTACTTCAACTTGGTTTTCGGTGCCATTGATATGGCTATAAATCCATTTATTAGCTTGCTTTAAGTTACTATAACAAATGCACTGATGTTCACTAAGTTGCTCTGGTAACTGCGGGACTCCAAAGCGTTTCAAATAATCGTGTGATGCTACAGTATAAGCTTTACAACTATATATTTTGCGACAAACTAAACTTGATTCTGCCAATTTATCTGTCGCTCTAATGACCAAATCAAAACCATCTTGCACTAAGTCGACATGACGATCATTTAAATCCAACACTAAATTAACTTTTGGGTACTGATGCATAAACGTTGACATCACATCTTCTAAATGATTTTCTGCAAACGATGTTGGACAGCTTACCTTAAGTACACCTTTAGGCTCTATATGACTTTGCGTTAAGAGAGATACCGCATCATGGGCATCGAATACCAGCTGTTGGCACTGTTCATAATACACCTGCCCTTCTGGAGTTAAACTGATCGATCGCGTAGTTCGATTTAACAAACGAACACCGACCCGTGCTTCAAGCTTATTAAGTGTTTTACTGATATAGGAGTTTGAGTGACCTGTTGCTATTGCAGCACCAGAGAAACTGCCACATTCAACTACTTGGGTAAATATCACCATACCATCAAAAAGTTTAGAGTCGTTATTATGAGTCATATGGAAAAAGTTATTCTCATTCAAGGCTATTAATTACATTCGATTATAGCTATATACTAGCTACATATTAAGTTTTAAGTCTAAAACAAAGTGTTTAGGCTAAAGTTGTATACCTATTACTAATCAAAGTGCAGGATTTCAGTGGGAATTAAAACCACTTTAGGCAAGGCAAATAA
>CAJXRC010000406.1 GCA_913058405.1 uncultured Colwellia sp.
TCTTCGTCGGCAGCGTCAGATGTGTATAAGAGACAGAGTTAGAAGGCAGAAAGTATATTGAAAGAGCAAAGGGACTTATCATGCAACAAAAGAACATAAGTGAAAATGAGGCTTACAGTAAGCTTAGAAAAATGGCCATGGATCAAGGCTGTTCGTTAGCGATGGTGGCAAAAAATATTATTGATGTTTGCCAGTTGTTATCGACTTCAAAGGCATAACGCGTGTGTGCTGATATGGTGCATTTCATTATTATTGTGCAGATAAAGCCGCTCATGGGAAAGGAAAACTGCTTTTAGACCAGTAAAAACAATAATTTTAACATTGGCACATTATCTGCTTTGTAATAGGTAATACGAAAACTGAGTATTGGATGTTTTATCTGGCGTGATATCGAATTAGTCCTTGGATTGAGTCCAGGAACAATTACAAAGCTAGGCGCACAGATAAGCATAAAATTTAATTAATACACTGAACAAAATATTTTATCAACGGCGATAAAGTAAGATTATAAAACCTGGCAGCAACGATGCTACAGGATAATGATAGGCATAAGTCTTTCACTATACGAGCAATGGCGCTCATCAATAAGCAACCTTAACAGGTTGACTATTGGTGGGCGTTTTTTTTTGACTTTTTCTCTATAACACTTTTTAAACCCTATAAGGAATCCATTATGAATTGGAAGAAAACTATAACCTCTAGCCTCACGAGTTTGTCGCTGGGTATAACACTTGTATGTGCGGGCACATCTATCGCTCATGCCCAAACGCTTGGTGAACCAGAAAAGGAAGAGTTGAAGTTTGGTTTTATTAAATTAACCGATATGGCGCCGATTGCAATTGCCTATGAAAACGGTTACTTCGAGGATGAAGGTCTATATGTCACCATTGAAGCGCAAGCAAATTGGAAAGTGTTACTCAATGGTGTGATTGATGGCACGTTAGATGGTGCGCATATGCTTGCTGGTCAGCCGATTGCGGCCACCATGGGATATGGCACTAAAGCACATATTATTACACCTTTTTCGATGGATCTGAATGGTAATGCCATTACAGTTTCTAATGATATTTGGAAAAAAATGAAGCCAAACATTCCTAAAATGGCTGATGGCAGGCCGGTACATCCAATTAAGGCTGATTCGTTAAAACCTGTTATAGAGTCGTTATCTTCAGAGGGAAAACCGTTCAAAATGGGCATGGTCTTTCCTGTTTCCACGCATAACTACGAATTACGTTATTGGTTAGCTGCCGGCGGAATACACCCTGGTTATTATGCTCCACATAAAGGGGATAACTCAGGACAGATTGATGCACAAGCCTTGCTTTCAGTCACTCCGCCACCACAAATGCCATCAACAATGGAAGCCGGTACTATTCACGGTTACTGTGTCGGTGAACCTTGGAATCAACAAGCTGTGTTTAAAGGTATTGGTGTACCTGTGGTGACTGATTATGAAATATGGAAAAACAACCCAGAAAAAGTTTTTGGTATCACAGCCGCTTTCGCAGAAAAGTACCCGAACACTACTATTCGTTTAACACGTGCGCTTATTCGAGCAGCTAAATGGTTAGACGACAACAGCAATGCTAACCGTCCTGCAGCAGTTAAAATATTATCACAATCTAATTATGTCGGCGCTGATTACGATGTTATTGCTAACTCAATGACAGGTACCTTTGAATATGAAAAAGGTGATAAACGAGCAGTACCTGACTTCAATGTATTCTTTAGATATAACGCGACTTTCCCATATTACTCTGATGCTATTTGGTACCTAACGCAAATGCGTCGTTGGGGACAAATTTCAGATGATAAAAGTGATCAATGGTACAAAGACTTAGCAGCAAAAGTATATCGTCCTGATATCTATGCTAAAGCCGCTCAATCATTAATTGACGATAAGCTAATTCCTGCAGACGAGTTTCCTGACTTTAGTACAGAAAATGGTTTTAAAGCACCACAACAACACTTTATAGACGATATTGTTTATGACGGAAATCAACCCAACGCCTATTTGGAGAAATTTAAACTGGGTCTTAAAAAAGGCGACAAGCTTTAAGCAAAATTCGTTTAACGACTTTCATTAAGACAAGTCGTTAAATGAATCGTGAAAAGCTAATCACAGATAAGGAAAACCGAATGAATAAAGCAACAGTAAATTTAAGTCAATTAACTAGTACAGACCTGATGATGAAATTTTCTAAAAAATTATTAAGTACAATAACTAATGTGATGTTACTTCCTGTAATTGGCATAACTATCTTTCTATTTTTATGGTCCATCTCAGCACAAAGTATTCATACCTCTTTAGGTACGTTTCCTGGCCCAAATGCTGTTGTTCAACAATTTTCTTCACTCTATGACGAGCATGTCGTAGAACGAGAAAAGGCGGAAGCTTTTTATCAGCGACAAGAAAAACGCAATTTAGCAAAACAAGAAAAGAACCCTAATTATGTCGGTAAAATAAGAGCATACACAGGTAAGGAAACTGTCTCTTATACACATCTCCGAGCCCACGAGACCGTACTAGATCTCGTA
>CAJXRC010000407.1 GCA_913058405.1 uncultured Colwellia sp.
ACGAGATCTAGTACGGTCTCGTGGGCTCGGAGATGTGTATAAGAGACAGAATTAAGACTGCATTTATATTTCAATTAATGATGCTCATATAACGCCACACTGCTAACTATCTATCATAATTTATGTCATCAAAATTTAAAGACATCGAACTTCAAGCCCCTAAATTAAAGTATTTAACTGCTTATTCAGCACAAATACAATTACAAGTTCAGCAAATGATTGAACAAAAAAATTTAGACAAATATTTATTAAACAAATACCCAGCCATCCATGAGATAAGTAACGATAAAGCCTTACGTGGTTACGTTATGTCACTCAAAAATCAGTATTTGAAAAAGTCCTCGCCATTAAGCCAGATAAAGTACGATGATAAAATTCATATTATTAACAATGCTCTAGGCTTGCATACATACGTATCTCGGGTGCAAGGTAATAAACTAAAAAGTAAACATGAAATTCGCATTGGTAGCCTCTTTAAAAAAGCCCCTGAATCCTTCTTAGCCATGATAGTCGTTCATGAGTTAGCCCATCTAAAAGAAAAGGAACACAATAAGGCCTTCTATAAATTATGCCAAAGCATGTTGCCTGATTATCATCAACTAGAGTTAGACCTACGTATTTACCTTACTCACGTAGAGTTAATTGGCGATATTTACGCTTAATATCTGTTTTATACTTGTTTGCTCAAGTAGTTTTATATAAATTGCTGCAATACAATCAAAAATTAAAATACTCAAATGTCTGAAACTAAAATTAAGTTTGAACTCGAAAAAGAAAACAAGAACAGTGTCCGTTATAAAGAAATCCCTAAAGACGGTATGCCACCCATTTTAGGATCTATTTATGTGCAAAAGTGGTATGCGGGTAATAGTAAATATCTAGAAGTGACAGTGAATAAGCTCGATTAGCTGAGTGTAATTCCTATCAGAATAACTTTAATTATTGTGGAATTAAAAGCAAAAAACCAGAATCCCTAATTAAAGGTAATTCTGGTTTTTTTTGGGTTAACCGCTAGTAAACTAACGATTATGACTTCTGCTTGTTATGCTTGATATAACATAGCTAGAAAATCTTTAGACTCATTCAACTGGCTAAATTTAAACAATTTTGAACCTGCTTGGTCTTTAACAACAACATTTAATTTGTTGATTGAAATAGACTTTACTGGTGCTTCAATAGCGTAAATCTTACCTTGATAAGTATAAGACATAATATAACTCCTTTAATTGCGTAAGACGCAACATTAAAAAGCCCATAACTGCATATACATAAATGATAATAATACGATGAACTAACCGAAAATGACTCGGGATCTCATGCAGCAAAAAGCTCTAGTTTAATAACTTTTTATTAAGGTGTTGGCTGACTGTGAAAGGGAAAGACAAAACACGAAAAAATCACTGGGGATTAACACCAATTAGATGAGGAAGGCTAATTGGTGTGGGGAATATACGGAGCTTTGTTGATAAAGTAAACATTTATTTTAAATAAATTCATAATAAATGCTAAAACACCGTATAAAATTTAGATAATTATCGATACTTACCTAGCGACTAACACCTAATTGATAAAATATCACATTCAACATTATCAAGTATTCTTTCAATAGTATTACCAATAAATTTACCATTATTAGCCATGCCCATCACTAGTAAATCTACGTCAAACGTTTTTACTATTCCTGGTAGCTCATTTTCAGGTGAGCCTGCAACGAGATGAGTCGATTTGTCATCAAAAGTGTACTGGCTAAGTAACTCATCAAATATCACTTGGTGGTGATACTTGATTGCATTGCTATAGTCATTAAAATCGCCGTTCGCTAAGCTGTGGTCCATACCCACCGCATTCATTCCCTGCCATAACTCTATCCCCATAGGCTGATAACAGTGACAAACGTGGGCTTCGCTATCAAATAACTCGGCCATGACCAGCTCCGACTGAAGTATATTTTCGTCCAACATCTCGGGTTTATCGTGTGTTCTTTCAGGGTCAACGGCAGCCATAACAGTACGATATGAATAATCGCGAATGTTTTTAGTCAATAACAAAGGAACCGGACAGTGCTCAAGGAGTTGCCAATCTCCAGGAGTAAAAAAGATTCTATTGATAGTCGAATCTTGTTTAGTTGATTTTATCACTATCGATGCGCCATTACTGGCGATCTTAGCCAAAACGGCACAACTCACATCTGAATGCCAAACGACATCAGTATTAACAACAATATCGAGCGATTTAACTTCAAGGGAGTACGTTTCTAACCACCGTAATTTCGAGGCTATATATTCTTTTTGTAAGGCGTCTAATTGTGCTTGATTGAAATTCCAATGACTAACAAATTGACTATTATAAGCAACAAGGAAAAGTTCAATAGTGGCAGAGGTTTTCTCTGCAATGTTAATTGCTTGCACTAATGCCTGTCTCTTATACACATCTCCGAGCCCACGAGACCGTACTAGATCTCG
>CAJXRC010000408.1 GCA_913058405.1 uncultured Colwellia sp.
CTCTAAACCTTTAAATTCTCGCTAAGCGATCACTTTCTTAGATGGAATGGTATTATTGTTCTTAAAATAAAAGATTTGGTTTTTTAAACATTGAGACTATGATTAAGCACTCTTTTATTGGTGAATGGTGAGTTATTTGCTCACTAACGCGCTTTGACTAAGGTAATATCGGCAACGCTTCCTTTATCCGTTATCTTAGTGTGTTGGTTACTATTCACCAGTAATTCATTTTAAAATAATAAAATTTAACTCTTATGGCGCTATTTTTGTGGATGTCAGGTGCTCTGATGTCATTTTGTATTCTTGCTATTGGTGCCCGTGAATTAAGTGGTGAGTTATCTATTGCCCAATCATTATTCATCCGTAGTGGTATCGGGCTGGCATTTCTTTCAGGCGTATACTTTTTTCAATCTCGATTTATCAAAGTTGAGAAGTTAAAGGCACTAACTAAACAGTCTCGAATCAAGGTTGTTAAACTACATTTATTTCGGAATGTTTTTCACTTCATTGCTCAGTATGGCTGGTTTTTTGGTATCGGCTTACTTCCGCTGGCGGAAGTTTTTGCCTTGGAGTTCACTGTGCCCATATGGACCCTGATAATTGCCAGCTTCTTTCTTGATGAAAAAGTCGCAATGAATAAGTTGATAGCGATTTTTTTGGGCACATTAGGCGTAGTGGCTATCGTTCAGCCTGGATACGCTTTAATAGATTATGCATCCATTATCGTTTTAGGATCAGCTGTATGCTTCGCTATCGCACATACAACAACAAAATCTCTAGCAAGAACTGAATCACCGCTAACTATTTTACTCTTCATGTGTCTTGTTCAATTACCTATGGGCTTGTTTTTCTCTTTATCTCATTGGGTTTGGCCACAAGGTGAACAATGGCTGTGGCTAACCGTTATTGGATTAAGCGCATTGGCGGCGCATTATTGTTTAGCCAACGCAATGAAATATGCTGAAGTGACTACCATAATCACCCTTGATTTTTTTAGGTTACCCCTCATTGCACTGGTTGGTGTGATTTTTTACCATGAAGCGTTTGAACTTCCACTGCTGATTGGTGGCGCATTAATGTTAATGGGTAATCTTGTTGGCGTGCGAGATTTAGCTAAGAGAAGAATTAAGAAAAATAAATAATGTAGCGAGCAATATTGTTGCTAAATAAACATCTCTAAACTCTTCATTGTGGTAGAAAAAGTATCACATTGGTAATAGTCTTATTTTACATCAATATCTAAACTGAATAGTTAAGTTACTATCACTGTTAAATTGTATTAATTAGATGAGTAATTGGTGGATATTGTGTCAGAGTCTTCGGGTGTATCGCGTTTATCAAGTGAAAAAACTGTAAGTTACGGTTTAGTATTTTTTGCAAGTTTAGCGATCTTTTTTATCTCGCAAGTTATTCAGTTTTATCTGGGTGCGTATGAGCTGACCACCATGTATATTTCTTTTTGTGCGGGTTTTATTTTATTTATTCCTTTAGTAAGTCTTGTTTTACATCCATTGTTAATTAATAAAGAAGGTAAAAGCGATACTTTTCACTTTAGTTCATTATTCGCCAATATTGGCTTAGTTTGCGTCGTTCAGTTTTTATGCTTTCTTATTTGGATGACAGATGCCATTGCTCTGTATAGCTTATATGTTGATCAAAATTCATTTCTTTCTAAAGTTTTTGATATACAAACTCAAGCACGGGGAGATATGACTTTTGAATTTTATGCTTTTAACTTTGTACTCGCTTGGTTCTTTTCACTTTTGTCTATGGTTGTTGGTGTACTACCTTGTTTGATTGCTCGCTTAGATAATCGTGGCGTAGTAGGTGATTTTGTTGCTTCATTTGCATTTGCTAAAGCTCATAAAGGTTGGATGTGTTTATATGCTTTGATTATTGCTAGCTCAGTGTTATTAACCTTGTTATATGCAAAATATCTTTTCTTAGTCTTGTTTCCTATAAGTTTAGTATGGATTTTTACTCAGTTAAATAAAAAATATTTACAGTTCTAAATGTTAAACAAGGGCTGTTCAGTTGATTAACCATTTACCTCTCAGTGTTTGAACAGTTCTACGTTCGCTTAGGTACTTGGTTATTATTCGACGTGTTTCTTTCTAAAAGCGAAGGCTTTCTCACAAGCAGGTAATTCGTAAAAAAGTGGTGCGCCATTTATTCTATTACCGTTATATACTTTTGCTTCACTCAGACAAACCGTTTCACTTTTTTTAAACTTGTGAACGCATTCTTGGTAAATTTCTTTTCTTCTGGGCTGTAGAGCAACTTGTCTTGCTGTCTCACATGCTTGATCCAATTTTACTTGTTCACCTTCATTTGCGTATGCCATCGAGCCTAGGCTGCTATGGATGACAATGACCAGCATCACAAAATGAAATAAATGGGTTGGCATACTGCTGTCTCTTATACACATCTCCGAGCCCACGAGACCGTACTAGATCTCG
>CAJXRC010000409.1 GCA_913058405.1 uncultured Colwellia sp.
ACGAGATCTAGTACGGTCTCGTGGGCTCGGAGATGTGTATAAGAGACAGAGTAATGACTATATTGTTTATTTTCAGTATTTGATTGGCACACTAAACCGTCAGGTGTTGCTTTTAGGTTTAGTTTTCTGTTGATAATGCTGGGCTGACAGACTAAGCCGGTTGAGAGTGGCTCTGCTGATAAGTCAGATAACCTCATGACTTGTAAACTATCATCAGCGATAAAATAATAACTATCATCAACTGTTGAATAAAGCCCGCCTTGATAGCCTACTGGCATACGGAATAACTTTTGCTCGCTAATGTTATAAGCCATTGATGTCCAATCAGCATTTTTGACGGTAGAAAGCAGCAAGTTATTTTCATCTTGCCAACTTACTGCCACAATCGCGATATTATCAAGTGGCAACTTTTTCATCGACATATCGTCAATATTTGCAATATAGATTTGATTATCAGCTAACACCAATAATTGACTATCATTCGGCGAAAAAGCTAAGTCGTATAACTTCACAAAATTATTGAAATGACTTAACTGTTTAGCATTTCCTGTGCTGTTATTTTTATCACCTGTAATGGTACCAAGATAAACCTCTGCTGAAGTAGAACGTTTAGAGACAAAGGCGTATTGGTTGGTGTTATTTGCCAACGTAGGCAAATAATCCATTACCGTTGAATTATCCAGCTCAGCATTTACTTGTTCTTTCGTTTTATCGATGGTTTTATCGTTCATTTTAGTAATGGTTTTAAAATGAATATCTTTATTAAGTAAATAAGAGACAAAACTAAAGTCTTCGCCATTATTTACTCGAGAGATATGTTTTACCCTTGAGGTATTACTGGCCACTACCGCTAACTTGTTACCTGTTAGACTACTTTGCCATAGTTCATAGGCTGGATGGGGCGATGGATGAATAATGGTTTCATTATCATGATGCCAAAGTACTGAGCGCATTAAATAATCGAACTGAGCTGTTTTCTCAAGGGTTGAGTTTTCTATTTCTAAGGTATAAATACGAGTTGTCGGTGAAAATTCACTGTTAATCATCAGCAATCTTTCGCCATCGGGCGAGATATCAAAACTGTAATTACCTAAACCATTGGTGATGGGTTGATTTACGATATCTTTTTCATTATTAGCTAAGTTTACCCTAAAAACTTGATAACCATGGCTTGCCGATTGCCTGTCATTAAAATACAAATATTGACCATCTGGCGAAAAAACAAAATGCGGACTCGCTTGAGCGCCACATTCAGTAATGTCTTGCCAAGTATCTTTATCTTTAATATTTGAAAGCTCCGCCCAAAAGATCATACAGACACTATTGTGTTTATATAAAAAAGCTAATTTATCTTGTGTTGGCGACCAGACAGGTTTGCTTAATGCGCCTCTTGCATGACTAATAGACTGCTTTACATGACTAGTAAGATTTTCAATGTTGATGTATGACGGTTTACCTGTAACATCTTTACGATAAGCTAACTGAGTTAAATCTGGTGATACTGCTGGATATTGCTCAACACCTACCCCACGGGTTAGCGGTTTTATTTGCTTGGTTTGTAATACCGTGTTTGTTTTTATTGATAGAGCATAAATAATAGCAATGAGCATAATGA
Source organism: uncultured Colwellia sp. (assembly GCA_913058405.1). Classification (GTDB taxonomy): domain Bacteria; phylum Pseudomonadota; class Gammaproteobacteria; order Enterobacterales; family Alteromonadaceae; genus Colwellia. The sequence continues at coordinate 1,616 of CAJXRC010000409.1, forward strand.
CGCCAACGGCTATCAATACCGTATTTTTCGATGTTCTACTTTGATTAACTTCTAATGGCTGAACAGTTAACGTATTTTGCTGATTTTTTACAACACCTGCTGCTTGTTTCTCTTCGTCATTTAAATCATCTATTTGGTTAGTAGAAACTAAGCTTTCAGGTTGATTACTAACAGTGTCCGAAGCTACAAAGTTCGCCACCATACGATACCCTTTGCGCGGTACAGTAATAATATATTGCGGATTTTTTGGATCATCTGCTAACGCTTTTCTCACTTTTACTAAAGTACGACTTATCGCATTTTCGGTCACTAAGGTGCCTGTCCATACTTGCTCCATTAGTTCATCTTTGCTGATCACTCTTTGGCTATTTTGACAAAGAAATACCAATAGATCATATACCTTAGGTGCCAAGTTAATGGTTTGGCCTTGTCGATGAAGCAGTTGGTTATGGGTATCAATGCAAATATCAGCAAAGTGTAAATAGCGCAAAGTAGATCCTTGTTTTTATTTTATTTTTATTCAATTAATTTAAACGTTAACGAGGTTTATGGTACTGCACTTTAATAAAGTTATTAAGGCTTTTAAATTGTACTTTGCCATTCAAGAGTGGCTAGCTCTGCAAAACGTCCTGTAAAGCCTTTAGATATAGCCCTAGTCACAGTTTGGTCATAACAATTTCCGATATATTTCCTAACAAGTCATCCACATTTCATTCTTTTCTTTAGGGTCTATTGAACTTTCGAGATTATTTTTTGCAGCAGTTTGTTGGGTATTTATACAAGGCAGAGCCTTTGTAATGTGGTTGTTCCACATAAA
>CAJXRC010000410.1 GCA_913058405.1 uncultured Colwellia sp.
AAACAGTCTTATTTATGGTTTAAATTAAACAGTTTATTGATACAGCTTATTACAATACCTTCTTTCTACAACAAAGCGGGAATAATTCTTTCTTTCGCACATTAACCACTTAGCCTATATATTTTAACTCATTGATCTATCTAGAACAATCAAGTAACCTCTTGCTAATATAAATTATGGACGATTTATCCCATCTTGTAGAAAGAAGGAATTTTTCCTCATAATAAACTGTTAGTTGCCCTAAGAGTTGATGTAGAATTTTGTGGTCAAATTAGGTTTTTATGCAAAATCGAATAAATGTTTTAATTGTTGTAGCTATGGGAGTTTTTATTGTAGCTGCCAAATATTTAACACCATACGAACCCACTATTAATGAGTTTGGTTTTTGGCTTGTAGGTATAATTATTTTACTGCTTTGTGGTTTAACTTTTTCCATCGAGTTCTTAATTTATAAAACCTACAATAAGTTCAAAAATAAAGGTTCATAGTAGCGGGCAACTAACAAGGCAATCAAACGGACACGTACAGTTGGCTCGGTTCCGCTTCGCTTCACATTTTAGCCAACAATACTTAGCCGCTTATTGTGGCGTTATGTGCCAGCGTACTAATCAAGTAATGGAGTACTTATCTTGAAAATTTCAAAACTAGAATTAACCAATTTCCGCGGTTATAGAAATGTGGCGGTTGAGTTTGATGAAAATTTTAATGTGATCATTGGTAAAAATGATATTGGCAAATCTACGATTCTTGAAGCCTTAGAAATATTTTTCAATAATGAAACCGTAAAAATAGATATTGATGATCATAATGTTCATGCCAATGATGAAGAGTTCATGGCTATTCAGGTCAGTTTTAGGCCAGAAGACAAAGAGTATACGATTGATACTGTTCCAACTGATTTAAATAAAGAATACTTACTTGATGTAGATAGTAATCTTTCAGTCAAAAAAGTTTGGGATTGCTCAAAAGATAAACTTTCAGCAGCATCACTAAAAACCTATTTAGTTGCTAACTATCCAACTGCGTTTGAAGCTCCATTGATTTCAATGAAAATTGCTGATCTTAAAAAATTATTAGTTAACTATGCAGAACAGCTCGATATTAATGAAGTTAAAAAAAATAAAAGCTCATCTATCCGACAAGCAATTTATGAAGTTGAAAACTTAGAGAATTTAGATTCAATTGATATTCCAATAGATAAAGAAGATGGCAAAAAAATATGGGAATCGCTTAAACTTGATTTGCCCCTATTCTTCATTTTTCAATCAGATAGAGCCAACAAAGACTCTGATAAAGAAGTTCAAGACCCACTAAAAGCGATTACCAAAACCGCAATTAGCCAACTTCAAACTGAACTTGACGAAGTAAAAGAACAAATACGAATTAAAGCAGAACAACTTGGGTTAAAAACTCTTGAAAAGTTAAAGGAAATGAGTCCAGAAATTGCTGATGTTCTATCCCCTGAAATGTCACATAAACCATGGGAGTCATTGTTTTCATTTTCTTTTAACTGTGATGATGGTATTCCTATCAATAAAAGAGGCAGTGGAGTAAGAAGATTAATATTACTTAATTATTTCAGAGCAGAAGCTGAAAGAAAGAATGCCGAAGATAGAAATGTAATATATGCAATTGAAGAGCCTGAAACATCACAGCACCCAACATGGCAGGTTGAGTTATTTAATGCATTAGTAGAACTTTCAGAAAATGAAAATACACAGGTTCTAATTACTACTCATAGCCCGTCTCTTGCAGGATTGGTTAATACAGACAAATTACGTTTTATTAATCGAATTGATGGTACTCCTGTCGTTCAAAAAGGAACCGAAGAAAACTTAGAGGTTATTTCCGAAACGCTTGGTATGCTTCCTAATGTTTCTCTTTCTATCAATAATCTCGGGGTTCAGGCTATATTGTGTTTGGAAGGACCTACAGACGTAGAATTTTTCAGCCATGTTGGTAAATTATTCGATTTAGATTTAGAAAATGATGACCGTATTCTAACTATATTTTTAGGCGGCGGAACACTTATGCATTGGGTAAACAAAAATTACCTAGCTAAATTGAATAAGCCGGAGATCCATATCTACGATAACGATGTCTCTAAATATCAAATTGCAGTTGATCAAGTAAATCAAAGAGATGGTTCATGGGCTGCGTTAACAAATATGTTAGAAGTTGAAAACTATATCCACCCAAGAATAATAAAAGAGATATACCCAATTGAAGAAGATTTCATGCATTCTAATGATGGATGGGTAGACGAATGGAAGAGTAAAAATATACCCAAGGATTTATCCGTATTCCTGAAGGCTCTTAAAGCTTCTGGCAATACAGAAATTACAGGTGAAGGTGCAGGGTCAATCAAAAGAATACTATCTGAACAAGCCGCCCCTTTAGTAACAC
>CAJXRC010000411.1 GCA_913058405.1 uncultured Colwellia sp.
CATAAATGCTTACTTAATACTCTTTCAAGTAGATTGTTATAGTACTATCCCACAAAACCCAAATACAATTAATTATCATTTAGTTCAGTGCTTATTTTACTCGCCCCTTTTTGTTTGCATATAAATGCTTGAGTTTGATTTGATAGAGCGCTGCATATAAGAGGCAAATTAAGGTGACAAAAGTAAATATCGAAACCTAAAATAATAGACTTGAATAATAAAAATTCGGTCGCACCTTAATATTTCCGGTAACGACAACGGTGACATGTTAGAAGCCGGAAAAAATTAAGGTGTTTTACGTTTCAAAATAAAATTTAAAATTTTTTGAAAAAAAGCCCTTGAAAAGATTTTGAGCCACCCTATATCTATTATGTCGACGCTGAAAGCTCAGGTTGACAACACCGCAGCCGAATAGTCGGGGCGAATTATTTTTAACATATTGCTAAATTAATAGGATATGACTATGCGTACTATCGATCTATCTCCACTTTACCGTTCATTCATTGGTTCTGACCACTTAGCTTCACTTGTTGATGCTGCATCTCGTGCTGAAAAACAAAGTACTTACCCCCCTTACAATATTGAATTGCTTGGCGATGATAAATATCGCGTGACTATGGCAATAGCGGGTTTCAGTAAAGATGACGTATCCATAGAAGTTCAAGAAAACACCCTAGTAATAACGGGTACACGCAAGCCGGAAGAAAAAGAAACCGCTGAGCGTAAGTTTCTTCACAAAGGGATATCTGAGCGGAATTTCGAAAGAAAATTTCAACTTGGCGACCATGTGAAGGTGTTAGCTGCTGATATGGAAAATGGGTTATTACACATCGATATGGAGCGTGTCATACCCGAAGCTAAAAAACCTCGTCAAATTGAGATTGGTTCTCGATTAATAGAGAGTTAAACAAAGCTTTTAAAAATCGTTTCCCTGGTTTTGGACGGCGCTGAAAAGCGCCGTTTTTTCGTTTACAGCTAATGTGTATAAACAGGTAATCGGTAAGATTTATTCGGTAAGATTTATTGTGTAGTTTGCTTTACCGCCTTCAGCAGACTCGAATGTTCCTGAAATAGTGCAATTAGAGAGTTCACCCGTAGCGCTGCCATCAATCGATGAAAAGTTGCTACTGGCAATGCCATTTACAAATTTTCCATCGTGCTTAAATGAAACTGTGCCACGACGTCCGTCTATAACTCCTACAAAACTCTCGAATCCAACGAATAGCGCCAACATTGATGTCTGATATGACATGAGAAATTCAACGTCGCTTTGCCCCGCCATGCTGCCTTCATAAGCTTGCGTTATGCTAGCATGGGTTTGCTTAACACCTTCTCGTTTTTCACTTAGTATATTTTCATCCCACCCCGTAATGGAAAATTGCCCATTGCAGTCCATTGTTTGCTCCAAAGAAAAAGTGTGGTCACACAATACAAGTGAGTGCGATACCGTTCAACATAAAATTGTTACACTCTGTTACAGTCAATAGTCAGACTGTTAACTAAATAAATCCTTTTAAACGGGCAAGTCCGTAAGCATTGCAGGTAGAAGCATCTTTAATCGTGCCTTCAGTTATCATAGATTCCAATTCTTTAATATGCACAGGTACAATTTTTAAATCCTCTTCCTCTACATCTAACTTTTGCTCGCCCTGCGTTAGCCCTTTCGCAACGAATATATGATAACCCTGATTACAAAAGCCATAAGCAAGATATTGAAAACCAACATAATGCATTTCTGTGGCTGTAAACCCCGTTTCTTCTTTCAATTCGCCGGCAGCTAACACTTTCGGATCGGCATCTGAGTTATCTTCCCAAGCACCTTGCGGAAACTCTAGCAATCGCTGCTGTACCGTGTATCGGTATTGCTCGACCAGATAGACAATATCACCGTCGATGGGAAGAATAATCGCAAAGTCTGGTTTTTCAACAACACCATAAAGTCCTTCGTTCCCACTAGCACGACGAATTTTATCTTCACGTACTTTAAGCCACTTATTTTCATAAACCACTTTCGACGAGAGCGTTTCAATATCCTTATCCGACATAACGGCACCTTTCAGCAAGCCTTAAAAAATTAGTGTACAAGTGCAAATAGCAAGGAGCAACTCCGTCCACCCACGAATCAACTATATGTTGGACAGTCACTCAAAATAGACTTAAGAGATGAGGTGTTCAGATGGCAGAACGAGTACAAACAGATAGTTAGCGGATAGTAGCAGATAGGACAGTCACACAAATAGCAGATAGGACAGTCACACAAACATGCGTGATTTTAAGCTGACTAAGCCGCTTTAACGAAGCAAATAAAGTAGTGAGTGAGGCTGGAAGACGAGATGCAAAAAATTGTAGCAAAAAATTGGACACACACCTGTCTCTTATACACATCTCCGAGCCCACGAGA
>CAJXRC010000412.1 GCA_913058405.1 uncultured Colwellia sp.
ACGAGATCTAGTACGGTCTCGTGGGCTCGGAGATGTGTATAAGAGACAGGGTGTTGATTGCCCATTATTTGAAATGGCGCACTTCCAAGAAGTCATTGGTGAAACTATTAATGTAAGACTTTCGATGCCCTTAAATGGTCGTCGCAAGTTTAAAGGGCCATTGGTTGCCATAGAAAACGATAACCTAATAGTTGAAGTTGACAGTATCGATTATGAACTTGCTATTAGCAATGTAGATAAAGCGAATCTTGTCGCAAAGTTTTAAACCTTGAATAAATGTACCCAAACCACATGAATATGTAGGCTTCAGCTGGAATTAGAAACGCCTTTAGGCAAGGCATTGATTGCGGATAATGGTTATTCCCTTATCGAATCAATAACGTGGCATAAAGCGTTTATAAACCAGCCCTACGGGGATACCTGAGCAATTTATGCTCATCGTTGCCTCCTTTTTTAAGGGTTTAACCCTTAATAAAAAAAGGCGCCTTGACCATAAATCGCTCACGAGTCCTGAAACACGCAATTTCAAGTGGTTTGGGTATATAGAAACAGATAACATAAATTAAAGGCTAACTAGCATGAGTAAGGAAATATTACTGGTTGTTGATGCGGTTTCTAATGAAAAAGCATTACCACGAGAAAGCATTTTTGAAGCAATGGAAACAGCTTTAGAGACTGCTACTAAGAAAAAATACGAAGGAGACATTATTGTACGTGTCAGTATTGACCGTATAACGGGTGAGTTTGATACTTTCCGTCGTTGGTTAATCATTGAAGACGGCGCAGAAATGGAAAATCCATACGCTGAAATTGGTTTAGCCGCAGCACAATATGATGCTCCTGAATTAAACGTAGGCGATTATTCTGAAGATCAAATTGAGTCAGTGAAATTTGACCGTGTAACTACGCAAACAGCTAAACAAGTTATCGTTCAAAAGATACGTGAAGCTGAACGTGCTTTAGTGACTGAAGCTTATCAAGAACATTTAGGTGAGATTGTTACCGGTGTTGTTAAAAAAGCTAGCCGTGAGAGTGTCATTATAGATTTAGGTAATAATGCTGAAGCGGTTATTTACCGTGATGATATGTTACCACGCGAAACATTCCGTCCAGGTGACCGTGTTCGTGGTTTGTTATATGAAATTAAACCAGAAGCACGTGGCGCGCAATTATTTGTCAGCCGTACTAAACCAGAAATGCTAGTTGAGCTTTTCCGTGTTGAAGTACCTGAAATTGGCGAAGAGATGCTAGAAATTAAGGGTGCAGCTCGCGATCCTGGTTCTCGCGCTAAAATTGCTGTTAAAAGTAATGATAAACGTATTGATCCTGTTGGTGCTTGTGTTGGTATGCGTGGTTCACGTGTACAAGCTGTATCTGGCGAGTTAGGTGGCGAACGTGTTGATATCGTTTTGTATGACGACAACGTTGCTCAATATGTAATTAACGCTATGTCTCCAGCTGAAGTTGCTTCAATCATTGTTGATGAAGACAAAGGCACTATGGATATTGCTGTTGAAGAAGCTAATTTAGCGATGGCAATCGGCCGTAGTGGTCAAAACATTCGTTTAGCTAGCCAATTAACTGGCTGGGAACTTAATGTAATGACTGTTGCTGACATGAAAGAGAAGCATCAAGCTGAAAACGATAAAGTATTAAACTTGTTTATTGATAAGTTAGATCTTGATGAAGACTTCGCAACATTACTTGCTGAAGAAGGCTTTACGTCGTTAGAAGAAATTGCTTACGTACCAACAGCTGAAATGTTAGATATCGATGGTTTGAATGAAGAAATCATTGAAGCGCTTCGTGAACGTGCTAAAGAAGCATTAACGACACAAGCACTAGCTAGCGAAGAAACTTTAGAAGGCTCAGAGCCAGCACAAGATTTACTTGACCTTGACGGTTTAGAACGTCACTTAGCATTTGTTTTAGCTAGCCGAGGTGTTCGCACACTCGAAGAGTTAGCTGAACAAGGTATCGATGAAATTAGTGATATTGAAGAATTAGATGAAACCAAAGCGGGCGAGCTAATCATGGCTGCGCGTAACATTTGTTGGTTTAACGAAGAATAATAACACCGGAGAATAATATAGATGGCAGATATAACTGTAGCAGAACTTGCCAAAGAAATCGGAACACCGGTGGATCGCTTAGTCACTCAATTAGCTGACTCAGGCGTGAATAAATCGGCTACCGATGCTATTTCGCAAGATGAAAAAGAAGCCTTATTAGGTCACCTTAAAAAGCAACATGGTGATGAGTCGGAAGCAAAACCGAATAAACTCACTTTGAATCGTAAAACTAAATCTACTTTGACTATGGGTCACGGTAGTAAAGCTAAATCAGTTAATGTTGAAGCTGTCTCTTATACACATCTCCGAG
>CAJXRC010000413.1 GCA_913058405.1 uncultured Colwellia sp.
TCTCCACTATCCTCTTCGTCGGCAGCGTCAGATTGTATAAGAGACAGTATTTATACACTGTCTCCAACCCTTGAAGGTTATTACACGCAGTAAAATTCCAAACGTGTGAGTCGGCAGCGTCTTCCCACGTGGTCATGAATGGTTGAACGCACACAACATCTATATGGGGAAACATCCGAGCACACGTAAAGAGAGCGGTCGTATGATAACTCACTATAGTCGCAGGCACCTCTTCCCTCTCTGCCAGTTCATTTTCTATTGGCTTATTGAAGCGCTTGACAGCAATCCCCAATGCTTCAACCTTACTCAACAGTAAGTCACTTTCGATCCGATGAGGCACATAGATTATCGACTTCCCAGGAAATTCTTCTGCAGTTCTGGCTATCAATGCTACGTATTTTTCAAGTGTAATGTAACCGACAGTAACGGCGCCGACGCCTAAAATGAAAGCCTGATTTTGATTTAGTTTTTTATGGGTTCTTTGAAGGTGCAAAAGCGGGTTTTTAACAACAGAAAGCCACGGAAGCGATGCCAAATTAAACATAGTAAATAGTGACAGGCTGGGTAACTCTTTTGTCTCAATGCCTAACTTCTTCCTAGTTTGAAGCGCTAATTGTCGCCTATCATCATCAGAATCATAGGGGAAATCGAAAAACTTTCGATGCGTAAACAGGTATTCATAAAATATAACGGTGGCGTTGCCATCATCCATGAGAACCGTATTTTCTGCTTGTAAAGTACAGACTATATCGCGTTGCCATTGCTGGCGTATTGCACTGAAAAAAACGTTCTTGTAGCCGGTTTGGATAAAGGTTTTAATAAACTTGCCATAGGCTTCTATGCGATCGGATATTTTACCTTCAACGCGGGGCACTTCGAAAAGCTGTGTTGGATTAAGTTCTACCAACCTGGCTTGTAGCTGTTGATAAGTATCGGCACGATTGCAGTCGTTTATTATCACATCGTAATTATCTATCCTATAAACCGCGATAGCATCTATGATGTTGTAGACTTGTGACGGTGTATCGACGATAAAAAGTGTGCGCATGAATTATCCTAAACGCGTTTACTAAATAAAAATTCAGCAAACTCAAAATCAAGTTTTTCGTCGATATCAACCGAATGAGAACGATCCATGACATAAGCATAACTATCTGGGATATTGAAAAACGTTTTTTCAGTGTCGATAGTCAACATGCTAGCAATATAAATTGCGCCATTTAAGCGAAAATACGAAGGTAAATCTTGGCTTCGAGCACCAATGACATCATCTCGTATGAACGCACTCATGCTCTTATTATCATTTAACGTATTCGACCAAAGTGGAGAGTGTTCACATTCAGTTACCGACACAACTGCGGTCGCATTTTTTTCTTCAAATAAACGAAAAGCACCCTCAATATCTTCTTTTGTCCGTAAAGGGGAAGTAGGTTGCAGTAAAATCACACCTTGATAGGATTTGTTAGATAACCTTGCTTCTGCAATTGCATGAAACAATACATCCATTGAACTGGCAGAATCTGATGCTAATACTGATGGCCTGTCGATTAAAGCTACATTTTCATTATATTGCTGAACTACGTTCCTAACGTTTGCATCATCAGTAGTAACAACTATATCTAAGTCGACATCAGCTGCGATGGCAGACTCTATTGTCCATGCAATTAGTGGTTTTCCGTTAATAATGCGATGGTTTTTACCGGGTAATCGCTTACTCCCTGCTCTTGCAGGAATAACGGCTAGATAACATGGTTTACAACTCACTGAAAGCTTCCATCACAAACTGTTGCGCCTTTTTAAAGTCACCTAGACGGCCAATGTCTAGCCAGTCTTCACTTATTTCGTAATAAGTGACTTGTGAATCAGTCTCAATTAATTGGGTGACTATAGTGGGTACATCTATTCTCACCCCTTTATCAAGCGCACTAATAACAGTAGGCTCAATTACGTATATTCCCGCGTTAACTAAATACTGATTTGTAGGTTTCTCGACAATATTAGTTACAGCGCCATTGTTAGTGTTTACCACACCAAAAGGCACTTGCTGCTCATATCCTCTTAAGCACATCGTCATACTTGCTTCAGAGGTTTCGTGGTGTGCTAATAGCGATAGAAAATCTAAATTAGTGAGTAGATCACCGTTCATTAATATGAGCGGTAAATTGATTTCTTCTTCTGGCAATAAAGATAAAGCGCCGCCTGTGCCCAGAGGCTCTTTTTCATCGATATAACTAATCTGAATATCCCGTTCATGGCCATCACCAAAATAATCCTTAATAGTATCAGCCATGTAATGAGTGGAAATATAAAATTTCCAAAAACCTGCTTCGACAAAACGCTCTAAAATAATTTCTAATATCTGTCTCTTATACACATCTG
>CAJXRC010000414.1 GCA_913058405.1 uncultured Colwellia sp.
CTAGTACGGTCTCGTGGGCTCGGAGATGTGTATAAGAGACAGATCAATGACGTTTGATAATTTTGATGCTTATCAAAACTACATAAATGACGAGCGTCATGACCATTTTGTGAAAACTTATTGGTTAGCTGAAGTTACTGAGTTTATGGAGTTAGATTTAGCACCGCTTTCGAACGAAAGCTTAGTATAAAATAGCGTCGTATATTACTTTTATTCGGTTTTTAAACTTAAGCCTCTCATCGGAGAGGCTTAAGTTCATGAGAACAACTTACTAGGTATTATCCCTATAGCCTTTGATAAATTGAAAAGCATCCCGACAAATTTGTTCTTCAGACTCGTACATTTTACGCCAAATTTTAACGACAGGAATAAGTTCAGGTAAGTTAAGACCAAATGCTTCAACGGCAAATGTGCCCTGATAGCCTATTTCTTCTAGGGCAGTAAAAGTCTCATCCCAACGAACATGACCACTGCCTGGAGTGCTGCGATCATTCTCTGAGATATGAACATGGTTAATTAATGATGCATGCTCTTTAATCGCTTGAGCAACATCTTTTTCTTCAATATTTGCATGGAATGTATCATATAAAATACCAACATTATCATAACCAATATCTGTCACTAGACGTGCCATGTCAGCGGTAGTATTGGTTAGGTAACACTCAAATCTATTAATAAACTCTAAGCTGATTTCAATATCTTTTTGCTGGGCATGATGAGCAGTAACTTGCATTACTTCAATGCTCCATTGCCACTCTTCTTCAGTTGGACCTTGACCAGTAAATACACCAAGTGCGGTGTGAAGTAAGCCTGAAATTTTGTTCGCACCTAATGCCTGTGCACAATCAATTGCACGTTTATTGTTACTAATTGCAAGTTGTCTAACTGCTGGGTCTTCAGAGCAAGGGTTGTCAGCTTCGCCTCGAGCGGTAATAGCTAATGGTATTAAACCAATCTCTTCTAACTGTTTTCTAAGCCATTGATAATGTGTAATATCATCAAGATTAAGAATTGGTATTTCTACCATGTTATAGCCTGAATCTTTCACTAGTTGAAGCTGAGGTAAGTGCTCTTTAGTGACATGGGTCGTCCATAAAAACATATTCATTGCACAATTCATTGTATTCTCCATCGAAGGTCATTAATGATCAAACATTAAGATTTAGTTTAATGTAATTGATTACATTTTACCAACGAATTTGATATTAATGTTATAAGTACGAGTGTCTAATTATTTCTCTGGAGTGGCCGTTGAGCTTCTTATAATGAGTTGATGAGGAACTATAGTAGGGCTATAATCTACTTCAAGTCCTTCAATAATATGGCATAGTTGATACATTGTTTTCTCGCCAATTTCCTCTCCAGGCTGAGCAATAGTCGTTAATGGAGGATCGCTGATTTCGGCATAACGAATATTATCAAATCCGATTACTGAAATATCTTCAGGAACTCTTAAGCCACTGTTTTTTATTTCATATATCGAACCTAATGCCATTTCGTCATTAGCACATAGTATAGCTGTAGGGTATTTTTTTCGATTTAGTAGACGACGAGTGATGCGTCGACCATCTTCTATCGTTAGGTTACCATCAGAAATTAGTTCTTCGACAGTTTCTAGGTCATGTTTATCCATTGCTAAGCGATAGCCAGCTTCACGCTCTCCTGAAACACCACTAGATAAAGAACCAGATATATAAGCAATTTCTTGATGCCCCAAAGAAATCAAATGCTCAGTTGCTGTAGTTGAAGCGGCTTTGTTGTCGATTCTTACACTAGGGAAGTTGCTAATGTCTGGTGTGGCATTTTCACAACTAACAATAATAGGGGGATGTTTTTCTGAGCTATTAGAGCGAGATAGCGCATTCTTAAATGGTGAAACACTACCCAGTAAAATAATCCCATCTGCTTGATTAGAAAAGAAAGTATTAGCCATTTTGTCAAAAGGCATTGTATTGAATTGAGTATCGATAATCATGATACTAAACCCTTTTTCTCCGGCTACTGTTTCAATTCCTTTTAAAACATCGCCAAAGTGAGGTACACCAATAGAAGGGATCACTACAACAATAACATTGGATTTCCCTCGACGGAAGTTTCTAGCAAGGCTATTCATTGAGTAGCCTGTTTTTTTTATTGCTAACGTTACTTTATTCCGAGTGTTCTCTTTCAATTGCTCAGGGGTATTAAAGTATCTAGATACGGTTGCTGTAGAGACTCCTGCCTCTTTGGCTACTGCTTTAACAGATGACATGATGATTACTCATTTAAGGAAATGTTATCGATTTCATAATTATAAAT
>CAJXRC010000415.1 GCA_913058405.1 uncultured Colwellia sp.
AAAATTCCTAGGAGCGGCTAACGCCCATTTAGGGGGCTGATAACAGTTTGCAAAAATGTGTAGCGAAGCGAAACCGAGCAAACTGTTAGCAGTACCGCTTTAAATTCTTGTTAGCTGTACTTTACACCCAAACATCATTTTCAGCCGTTAGCTCGCTACCTGAATCACCGGTATTAACGACTCCTTTAGGTTCAACAAGCATGATTTTACATTCATTGTTAGCAACAGGTTTATGCTCTACACCTTTTGGAATTACAAACATTTCACCCGAATTTAGGGTTACGATGCCGTCACGAAATTCTATATTAAGGATACCTTCCAAAACGATGAATACTTCATCTGTATCAGGATGATCATGCCAAACAAATTCGCCTTCAACTTTTACTAGCTTAAATTGATAGTCATTCATTTCTGCAACAACACGCGGAGACCAGTGTTCAGTAAATTTCGAGAACTTATCTTTAAAATTTATAGCATCAAACTTCATTCTTACTCCATACATTCATGTACTGCTAACGCAAAGCTAAGAGGCTGGCGATAGCCTGTCCTTACTTGAACGTATTGTTATGACCGTAATTATCACTCACGTAATCACTTTTAAAACTACCATCAATAGTTAAAGATTTGCTAAAAGTACTTTTCGCAGCTTCGCTATCTCCTTTCGATAAATAGGCGAATGCCAAACTGTCGTAGGCCTGCGGTGCATTGGGAAACAATGAAACTAAATATTCGAACATATCAAATGCCTCGGTCCATGATTTTGTTTTAAGTAGTTCCATTCCTACTTCATTAATTGTTCTGCCGATGAATCGACTGTAACCATTGTCGTTGTAAACCTGTTTGAAGTGTTTATAGAATTGTTGTTTTCCTTTTGATTGGTAGTACTTAAAGGCAAAGTTTTTTTCCAATTGTCTAATTGGTTGATACTCACCATTTTTGATGTAAGAGTGTATTCGACCAGAAATGCGTTCGGCAACTAAGTGATCAGTGTTTGCCAGAACAACTATTTCATAGCTAGTGTCCAAATCTACTTCCGCGGCTGCACTGACGCCCTGACCACCTCCATATGCGCCCCAATGGGAGCCGTCCATTGCAAATAAATGGCGATTAATCGCGTCTGAGTTCTTTAATAACTTATTGCTATAGAATAACGCTCGATAAAATCGTTGCACATCCACAACAGTCGATTCAATGCCGCCATCGGGACTAGGGTGTTCAATAATACCGACCTTCCTCAAATTGCCATTGTATTGGAATGTATATCGGACTGACTGATATTCATGAGAATTAACCGGCCTGAAGGTCGTTGAAGACATCTCAACCCGATTGAAGATATTGTTTTTGAGTAGTTCTTCGAAAGGCTTTCCAGTAACTTTCTCAAGAATCACTCCTAATACCACATACCCATAATTTGAATATTTTCGATCAGTCCCAGGTGTATATAAAAGGGGGTTATTTATCAATATCTTTATTTTCTTGTTTAGAGTATCAAATGCAAGTTGATTCTGACGATATTCGGCCACAAAGATATCAGCAAAGCCTGCACTATGATTTAGTAGGTGCTCAATCGTGATTTTATCAGCATCAGGTTGTTTGAACCCCAACTCGAAGCTAACTAGTTTATCACTTAACTTTAATTTGCCAGCCTCAACCTGTTGCAAGATCAAGACCTTGGTAAAGTCTTTCATGATTGAGCCAAGATTAAAGCGACTTTGAATGCTGTTCTTTATTTTTTCTTCGACATTCTGAAAGCCATAAGATGACGCAAACTCCACCTCATTATCTTTAGTTATCAGTAATGCGCCGGAAAACCAGCCCATCTGCTGGTATTGCATGGCGATGCTGTCTGCAATCGTTGCGAGACTAACAGATTTATCTTGCTTTATATCCTCACTGTCCAAAGCCAGTGAAGAACTGGCAAAGAATAAAAGAAAGATTAAAGCTAAATTTTGAACCATTAGGCGGAATCCTTTCTGTCATAGCGCCACAATAAGGGGCTAAAATGTTGAGTAACGAAAACAGCAAACTGTTTTTAGTCCCGCTTGATTGGCTTGTTATGTGTTTTTATCGCTGTTTTATCTAGAGCTATTAACACTAGACTTACTATTAACACTAAACCTATTAGCCAAAATATACCATTTGAAAGCCAATAAGCTAAATACTGAAATTGATAATCATTAGCATATAGATCAGGTGATGGATTTACCTTTAAGTTTGCAACCATTTTATTAGCATAAGTTACTGCAAAAAAATGCAATCCAATTAATAAAATCGATATTGTAATAAACCAAATTCCTG
>CAJXRC010000416.1 GCA_913058405.1 uncultured Colwellia sp.
CAATACAATAGTCTTTGTAAGAGACACAAGGATGTTTGATTAAATTTCAAAATTTGTTACAAATCAGTTATAAATTAGTTATAAATTAATATTAGAATCATTATTTACTATTTTAAGAAGTTGGGAATACAATCGACAGAACCATAAAGTTAAGAGTCTCATGTAGATTTCCAGCAAATAAGGCATAAACATGTTAGCAAAACTTAAGAGTTTCTTTAGCCAAGAACTAAACATTGAAGACCAAGTAGATACACAAGAAAGAATTCAGTTAGCTGCAGCTACATTGCTCATAGAAGTTAATAGAGCAAGTTTAGAAAAGTCATCTGTTGAACAACAGGTGATGAAAGAGGCTCTCGGAAAATCCTTTCATTTATCGGGACAAAAGCTTGATTTACTTGTTGAGCATGCAACAGCTCAAGGTGAAGATGTTACGTCGCTTTACCCATTTGTTAAGTTGATCAATGAAAATTATAGTGCGCCACAACGCATTCAACTAGTAAAAGCGCTATGGCAAGTAGCATTAGCTGATCAAGAGATTTGTATGTATGAAGAACATGCTATTCGAAATATTTCGGATTTACTTCATGTCTCCCATAGTGATTTTATTAAGACAAAACTAGAAGTATTGGAGCAAAACACTTAATTGTTTATTGTACCTTTATTTAGATTAAAAACTGCAAAGTAGTCACATGATTAATTTTGGCTATTATTGACATCCAGGTATTATTAATGGGGATTAAGGCGGCTTTTAGTACCCCTAGCTAAACTAACTTTCAAGCTTAGCCGCTACCTCTTGAACTCGATCTAATTATCATATTAAGTTCATGCTGTTTTTTATGCATCAACACACCTGCAATCATGGCATACAATAATGTTAATGACCAAAGCTGCATTTGAATTTGTACTAAATTATCAATGCTATCTCCCATCTGATTTAACCGTAAAAAACCATTAATTGCTGGCGTTGATGGAAAGAATTGAGCAATGATATTAATCACTGTAGGCATGTTAGATGTAGGCCATATAAAACCCGTTGAGAATACTAAAGGAAGCGAGCTTAATAATACAACAAGCGTTGCTAGTTCCTTTCTTGGTATTAATAAACCAACGACAGTACCTAGAAAAATCACCGAAAGTAAAAAAGGAAAAGCCAGTGTCATCAAATCAGGAATGGTGGCTAAGCGATTGATACCATAACTTTCAAAACTGTAACCAAAATAAAAGCTGAACAACACTAAATAAATAGTCAACATCAATAATGAGCGAACAAGCAAAACTCGCCAAACCGGATAAATAAGCCAGTAACTTGATTGTAATTTTGAAATTGCTTGTGATTTCACCTTACTTTCATACTGTCCCGCAGTGAGTAGACCCAAAGCAATAAGCAAGGTTTGATGTAAAATCAAAACAAATACAGCAGGAACAATATAGTTTAAGTACCCTAAACTAGCGTTAAAGGTGGGTTTAAGATTCAAGCCAATTGCGGAATACTGTGAAGAAGCTAAAGCGATATTATCCCCTCGCATCACCATTCGACTGACTTTAACTTCCGCTGCTAACGTTGATGTTGACCGAACCAATCCTTCAATAACAGTACCATAAACTAAAAAATACGAAGCGTTGCCTGCAAAAAGTAAAGGTGGGCTTTTCTCAAGAAGTAAATCACGATAAAAATGTTGCGGGATCAGAAGGAACCCCGTTATATGCCCCTCAATGAGCAAGGCCTTCGCTTCTTCAATACTATAAACT
Source organism: uncultured Colwellia sp. (assembly GCA_913058405.1). Lineage (GTDB taxonomy): Bacteria > Pseudomonadota > Gammaproteobacteria > Enterobacterales > Alteromonadaceae > Colwellia. The sequence goes on from CAJXRC010000416.1 coordinate 1,750, forward strand.
TGCTGGGTAATATTAACTTGTGGTGTAGCATTAGCCATGCGCTCAATAGTGCGACTTAATTGGCTATCATCCAAATTAATCACAGCAATACTTTGTTCTTGTGGCGTTTGATTAATATAAGGCAAAGGGTAGAGGAATGAATAAATGATCACGCCGCCAAATACGGTAACGAGTAAAGGAATATTAGTGAAGATAGCGTAAAATTCGCAACTTATTAATCGTTTCCAAGTCATTAATTACAACCTTTTTCGACAATTTCTTTCTTTACTTCATGTAAACTATTTAAGCTTTGGCGTTTTTCAACCAGTAATTTTGCAATATAAAACCCACTCACAAAAGTGATTAAGGCAACAAAGCTTCCAATACTATGATTAAGGGGTGTTGCATAATTCACCTGTTGAATTTGTACGGTTATATAACTGTCTCTTATACACATCTCCGAGCCCACGAGACCGTACTAGATCTCGTA
>CAJXRC010000417.1 GCA_913058405.1 uncultured Colwellia sp.
GATTTCTATTCCCACCTTATTAATTATGGGATAGTCGTTGGGGCCTTTTTTATTTTAAATCTACTAACGAGTCCTGATTATATTTGGGCTTGGTGGATAGCAATGGGGTGGGGGATTGGTGTGGTTTCTCACGCGCTGAGTGTTTATGAAATTACTAATTTTTTCGGTGCTGAGTGGGAAAAAAAGCAGATAGAAAAAAGACTGAATAAAAAGCTGTAGTGATAAATTATTGCTATTAGTAATCCAATATGATTCGTAATAGTTGGCTGCGTTTATGTTTTAATATTTAGACCAATAATGATTTTACCCGTAAATACGGGAGGAGTTAAATCAAGATTTCGGTGCAATCACCGAATCAATTTAAAAGGATTTAAAGTGAAAAAATTAATACCGTTAACATTCACAATGCTAGTGTCGACATATACATCAACCGTATGTGCTGACAATAACTGGTACCTAGGTGCCTCTTATAATGCGCAAGATATTTCATCATATTCTGGAGATTTCAATACGGCAGGATTAGTTGCAGGGTATCATTATAATAAATATTTTGCTCTTGAAACTAGGTTTGCTACTGGATTGTCTGGATATAAAGGTACTTTTGGGCATCCAGAATCAATTGAAGGTAGCTATAATGAAGACATAAACTCTCAAATTTCATTATCAGTTAAAGCATCATATCCTATCTTTCAATCATTCAGCCTCTATGGTTTAGCTGGTTACACTAAGACAAAAGTAGAAATATCTGGTACAGGCACAATTGATTATCCTGATGCTGGTAGCTTTGTAAATTTTCCTTTTAAATTTACAAAATCGGAATCAGGCTTAAGCTACGGACTTGGATTAGCTTATTCAATAAATGAACAGTTTAATCTCTTTATAGATTATCAAGTTCTTCCTGATTTTGAGCCTAGTTCCACTTATTCTAAAAGTTGGAAAAGTACCACCATTGGTGTTAACTATTCTTTTTAAGACATTAAAAGGTATTAAAATGCTCAAGTTGAAATTGAAAGCTAGTTTTAAAATAGCGTAATTCAGGTCAACATTGTTTTCATTTTGATCTGCCAGCCATTAAATAATCATATGGATTGAGTTTACAGTTTAAATGTTAACATTTAATTTGTAGGCTCTTTTTGTTACTCAAGCTTTAAGTAAAAATTTACTCTTTATGAGTGTACTAGGAAACTCCAACATATGGGTAATCAATATCAATATCAATTAACAAAAGTCATATTGATTCTCATTTTTTGGAGTTTAAACAAAGTAATACCGATAGATTGGGTGTTTTTTATTTGTGGTGTAGTTTTACCACCCTTAGACTTAATGATATCGAAAGATAAATATCTAGCTCAGTTTCCTTGGGAGCTATATTTATTTTATAGTTATGTTGTTTACAGCTTGTTTTTTCAAACGGAGCAGCATTTGATTATCTTAGGAGTTGGTTATTCCTTGTCTCGTTTAGTTTTATACTTTCAGTTAAAGAGCAGATTAAGTATCTAAAGAATTATTAAACGAGTAGAAGTAAGCATGGCTAGGTGCTACCTTACTTCAAACTTTAGCTAACAATTAATGAGCCTTTTATTAAGATGTTTATTTTCATTAGTTTTTTTATATTCAAATAAAAATCGAGGTTATATATATGTTGTCATTATTCAGTATAGGACTGGCGTTCTTTGTGATAGCTGTGTCGCCAGGTCCTGCGAATATATCTAATGCCACCGTTGCAATGAGTCGAGGAAGAAAAACTAGTTTAGTATTTGGTGCTGGCTTATCAACAGGATTGGTATTCTGGGGAGTAATTGCAGCAAGTGGCCTTGGTGTCATCCTTCAAAGTTCGATTTATTTGTTAATGATACTTAAAGTTTTTGGCGGATTATACTTGCTCCGGTTAGCCTTCTTATCTGGCAGAGACGCTATCCTTCCAGATAAGAAATCAGTACAAGTAGAAAGTAATTCAAAGTCAAATTTAGGCTGGTTCATCAAAGGAGTTCTACTCAATATATCGAACCCTAAGACGGTGATCGCTTGGATGGCTGCACTTTCAGTCGGACTTGGAGCGAACGATAGCACAACATCATTACTGTTGGGTGTAGCGGTCTGTATAGTAGTTGGTTTCGCAACAAACGCACTCTATTCTATATCTGTCTCTTATACACATCTACGCTGCCGACGAAGAGGATAGTGTAGATCTCGGTGGTCGCCGTATCATTA
>CAJXRC010000418.1 GCA_913058405.1 uncultured Colwellia sp.
GGCTCGGAGATGTGTATAAGAGACAGCCCTTGTTAAGCTTATCCATTTAAGTAGATTTTCATTATGAATTTTGATTTTATTCAACATGATGTCATTGAGCAAAAAGCTAAGTCTCGATATCGTCAGTTGGTTTGTAATAGTGCGACAAGCCAAAGCAATGAAATTGTTATCAATGGAAAGTCATATCTTAATTTTTCGTCTAATGATTATTTAGGTTTAAATAATCATATTGAGATAAATAAGGCACTACAAGAAGGGGCTGACAAATTTGGTGTTTGTTCAAGTAGTTCTAGTTTAGTTACAGGCTACCATTATGCACATCAAGCATTAGAAGCTGATATTTGTCAGTGGTTAAACAAACCTAAATGTCTGTTATTCTCCAGTGGTTTTGCCGCTAATCTAGCGCTTTTTCAAGCATTAGGGAAGAATGAAGAAAGCTATTTTTATTTAGATAAACTTAGTCATGCATCTATGATTGATGGTGCTTACCATAGTAAAGCAAAGGTAAAACGTTTTAATCATAATAACATTGAACATTTAACAACCTTGTTAACTAAAACCACTAAGTCCCCAAATAAACTAATTGCCTCTGAAGGCGTTTTTAGTATGGATGGTTGCCAAGCTAAAGTGTTGGAACTTGAGCAAGTTGCAAAATCACAACAAGCTTGGCTTTATTTAGATGATGCACACAGTGTTGGAGTCATCGGTGACGAAGGACAGGGCAGTAATTACTTTGCTGATATAGATATTACAATGGCGACCATGGGGAAAGCCATTGGCACCAGTGGCGCATTTTTGACCTGTAGTGAAGATTTGCATGAGTATATGGTTAACTTTTCTCGTCACTATATTTACTCGACTGCAATCTCGCCTGCTATTGCATGGGCAACGAGAAAAAGCATCGAGCTTGTGAAAAAAGAACAATGGCGCAGAGAAAAAATTAGTGAATTGAGTACCTTGTTTGGCAAGTTATTAGCCCCAGAAATTGAGTTAGTTTCCACAGAATCTTCAATTCATGCCATAATAATTGGCGATGAGAAAAAAGCACTTATGTTGAGCGATAAGCTTAAAAAACAAGGCATTTGGTTGACCGCTATAAGGCCGCCAACAGTTGCAGTTAATAGTTCAAGGTTACGCGTTACTATTTGCGCAAATCATAACGTCAAAGATATCAAGTATTTAGCAGAGTGCATTAATAAGGCAATAGCTTAATGGTTCAATCAGAACATAAAAATACAAATAGAGTGAAAATTGGTAAAAGTTTCGGATCTGCCAGTAAATCTTATGATGTATCAGCAAGACTACAACGTTTTTCCGGTAAGCATTTAATGCCTTGGTTACCAAATCGTAATGACCTTACTGTATTAGATTTAGGCTCAGGTACTGGTTTTTTTACTGACTTATTAGCGGGCACATATAAACATGTTATTGGTTTAGATATTTCAAATGAGATGCTAAATTTTGCCAAAGAGCACCGTAATAAAAAAATATTATGGTTAGAAGCCGATGCGCATAAATTACCGCTTAAAGATAACAGTATAGATTTCATTTATTCAAATTTAGTTATTCAATGGTTTGATCCATTGGATGAAGCCATTACTGAAATGTTAAGAATATTAAAGCCTGGTGGATTACTTATTTTCACTACGTTAGTAGACGGTACATTACATGAACTAAAATCATCTTGGAAACAGGTAGATGATGACCAACATGTAATCGACTTTAAAACAGTGACAGAGCTTAATACTTTATTTAATAATGAAAACGGAAAACTAGTCGAACAGAAGTGCCAAGATATCGTATTGGAATATCAAAACGTGATCCATTTAGCACGTGAATTAAAAGGTTTAGGCGCGAATCATTTAGCAGAAAAACAAAATAGAGGTCTATCAGGAAAAGATAAGTGGTTTAAAATGACAGAGCACTATCAAGATTTTCTCGAGCCTAGTGGCATTTATCCAGCGACCTATCGTTTGTTCTCTGGTTTAGTTGTTAAATTAAATAACTAATTTAACAAGTTAGCTAAATAATTATATAACGGTAATTTTAAAGCCCACTACTATTTAAGCCTTAGCCTTTTTAAAAAAGTACTAAGGCTTTTTAATGTTATTTATTATTGTAGGGTATGTAGAACAAGCAAGTTCTGTCTCTTATAC
>CAJXRC010000419.1 GCA_913058405.1 uncultured Colwellia sp.
AGCTTAACTTAGAAATATTAATTACTATTGAATATATGGTATAGCGGCTTTCATTGCATTAGTTTTTTGAATAACTATGCTGTTTATTCAATATCTATGGTGTTGTTGCGTATTGTTATCATTACCGTTATTAATTATGCTATAACTATCTCATCTAAGGTTTCTTTTTTTGACCAATTTTGCTAGTTTAGCGACCTTACCCATTCACTACCACATTATAAGCAGGTAATTACTTTGGCTATCGGTACCCTAATTTCTTTAACTCTCTATTTTATAGCTATGCTATTAATTGGTTTATATTCTTATCGGAAATCAACCAGCGATGTTGCAGGTTATATGTTAGGTGGTCGTAGTTTATCACCAAGCGTTGCTGCACTTTCTGCCGGCGCTTCTGATATGAGCGGCTGGATGTTGATGGGATTACCAGGAGCCATGTATATAACTGGCATGAGCAGCATTTGGATTGCTATTGGACTTGTTATTGGCGCCTTTCTTAATTACTTGGTCGTAGCACCACGTTTGAGAACCTATACCGAATTAGCAAATGATTCGATAACCCTACCTGACTTTTTTGAAAATAGATTTAATGATAAATCACGCGTACTGAGAATTGTTTCTTCAGTCGTTATTGTCGTGTTTTTTACTCTCTATACTTCTAGCGGTATTGTTGCTGGTGGCAAGTTATTTGAAAGCTCTTTTGGCTTGAATTATGAGATAGGTTTATATGTTACTGCTGGTGTCGTAGTAGCTTACACCATGTTTGGTGGCTTTTTAGCGGTGAGTTTAACTGATTTTGTTCAAGGCTGTATTATGTTCATCGCCTTGGTATTGGTTCCTGTTGTCGCGATAAACGAAGTAGGTGGTGTCGCCGAAATGCAAAGCACCATCAATACGATAAACCCCGATCTATTAAATCTTTTTAGTGGTGTTAGTGCTATCGGCATTATTTCAGCCATGGCCTGGGGCCTGGGTTATTTTGGTCAACCGCACATCATCGTCCGATTTATGGCTATCAGAAATGTCAAAGATATGCCCACAGCTCGCCGAATTGGTATGAGCTGGATGATCGTCGCTATTATTGGCGCTATGGCAACGGGTTTTGCAGGTATTGCGTACGTGGCTAAAACAGGCATAAAACTTGATGATGCAGAAACTATTTTTATCGTACTATCACAATTGTTATTTAGTCCATTAGTAGCGGGCTTCTTACTGGCAGCAATTCTAGCAGCTATCATGAGTACTATCTCTTCACAATTATTAGTCACGTCAAGTTCACTTACAGGTGATTTCTATCAAGCCTTTTTACATAAAGATGCCAGTGAAAAACAATTAGTTCTAATCGGTCGACTTTCAGTATTGGTTGTTGCTTTGGTTGCTATTTATTTAGCGTACGATCGTGATAGCAGTATATTAAGTCTAGTTAGTAATGCTTGGGCTGGATTTGGCGCTGCTTTCGGACCTGTCATTATTGGTAGCTTATACTGGAAGGGCATGACGCGTAACGGCGCTTTGGCGGGTATTATTAGTGGTGCAGTGACTGTACTTATTTGGATATACGCTCCTATCACCATTGATGGACAATCATTAAGTGCATTGATGTATGAAATAGTGCCAGGCTTTATCGTTTGTTCAATAGCTATTTTCATCGTAAGCAAATTATCACCTAAAGTTGAAGAGAGTATCTCTACTACCTTTGATGAGATGTTAGAGCATCATAAATAAGGTCTTCAAAGCTCTTTAAATACCCCTTCAAAAAAACTCGTTACCATCAGTAACGAGTTTTTTATTTTTACAGTTTTTTCTCGCCGATATTTACTTACGTTACGCAACAATTTCAAGTTGTTCGCCTTAAAGCTTTTATGCTAGAATCGCGATAATTTTAAACCTTCGATTAATTTAGTTTCCTTTAAAAGTAAAGTTACATAAAATTAATCATTAAAAATGACAGTATAGTCTGGAGTTTATATACCAATGAGTTTTGATACTATTGAACAACGTGTTAGTTATGGCGTAGGTCGTCAATTAGGTGACCAACTTCGCAATAATCCTTTTAAAGAGTTTGATATCACAGCTGTACAAGCTGGTATTGCAGATGCTCTTGCTGCTGTCTCTTATACACATCTCCGAGCCCACGAGACCGTACTAG
>CAJXRC010000420.1 GCA_913058405.1 uncultured Colwellia sp.
TAACAAACAAATAATACTGTAAAAGTAATTTTTACAGTATACCCGTAACCAATCAAGATGCTTATTTTATAGATCACTTTGAATGGTCACGAGTTCAAATAGCGCACTTTTGCTTACACTTTAGCAAAAGTGCGTTTTTTTTTATGTATCTTATAACGAAGTAATTATTTACCCCCTTGCTTTATTTCCTTATCATCCCAATTAATAACGATAAGTAACAATATTAATATCTATTTTCTTGGAGAAATCATGAGCGATGTAAGACACTGTCCCCTACTAATTTTAGGCTCAGGCCCAGCTGGTTATACTGCTGCAGTTTATGCTGCCCGCGCAAACCTAAAGCCAGTAATGATCACAGGTATGCAACAAGGTGGTCAATTAACTACAACAACTGATGTAGAAAACTGGCCAGGGGATGCTGATGACCTTACCGGTCCAGCTTTAATGGAACGTATGCAAAAACACGCTGAAAAGTTTGATACTGAAATTATTTTCGACCATATTGAATCAGTAGATTTTTCTTCTAAGCCTTATAAATTAACTGGCAGCAGTGAATACACGTGTGACGCGTTAATTATTTGTACTGGTGCTTCTGCACAATACCTAGGTTTACCGTCTGAAGAAGCCTTTATGGGCCGCGGTGTATCCGCTTGTGCTACCTGTGATGGTTTCTTTTACAAAAACCAAAAAGTTGCGGTTGTTGGTGGTGGTAATACTGCTGTTGAAGAAGCACTTTATTTATCAAACATCGCTAGTGAAGTTCATTTAATTCACCGTCGTGATACTTTCAGAAGTGAAAAGATTTTAACTGATCGCTTATATGAGAAAGTAGCTAACGGTAATATCGTTTTACATACTGACCGTACGTTAGACGAAGTTTTAGGCGATAACATGGGTGTTACTGGCCTACGTTTAAAAGAAATGGGTTCAGATGCCACTGAAGAGCTTGAAGTATCAGGTGTATTTATTGCCATTGGTCACAAGCCAAATACTGATATCTTTAAAGACCAACTTGATATGAAAGACGGTTATTTGACTATTCAAAGCGGCACGCAAGGTAACGCAACACAAACTAGTGTTGAAGGTATTTTTGCAGCGGGTGATGTTGCTGACCATATTTATCGTCAAGCAATTACCTCTGCTGGTGCTGGTTGTATGGCTGCATTAGATTCAGAACGTTACTTAGACGCGCAATAATAACAGCGCACTAAGTAAAAGATTTACTTAAAAGACTATCGATAGGAATGTAAATGGGTCAAATTTTATATCAACTTGATGATAATAGTTTGACCTTTCCTTTGATAGAATGTGCCCTAACTGAACCCAACGGTTTATTAGCGCTTGGTGGTGATTTATCCCCAGAGCGATTGATAGCGGCGTACAGTCAGGGCATTTTTCCGTGGTACAGCGAAAACGATCCCTTAATGTGGTGGTCACCCAACCCCAGAGCCATCATAAACATTGCTCACCTACGTATAAATCGTACTTTACGTAAAGCTATCAACAAATCACCTTATCAGATAACGTTGAATCAAGACTTTCGCCAAGTAACTCAATTTTGTGCTAATGCTCCCTTTCGAACAGATGGTACCTGGATATTGCCTGAAATGGAGGCCGCTTACTTAGCGCTACATCAACAAGGTTACGCCCATTCTATTGAAATATGGCACACAGATGAGCAAGAAAATAAAATATTAGTCGGCGGTTTGTACGGTGTGGCCATTAATGGTTTCTTTTCTGGTGAGTCAATGTTTTATACACAAAGCAATGCTTCAAAGTTTGCCCTCATCGCCTTGGGACAATTACTTGAGTCTGCAGGTATCGACTTTATAGACTGTCAGTTACTTAACCCCTTTCTTGAAGATATGGGCGCTAAGGAAACAAGTCGTGACATCTTTATTCACAAACAGCGCACAGCTATTACTAAGAAAATGCCAAAGGATTTTTGGCAACCACGAACATTAACGCTGATTTAGATTTAGGTCTAATTTAGTAATATTAGCTATAATTAACATAGGCGTTGTAGGCAATTGGCAAATTATCAATGAGTGATACTTCTTATAAACTAGGTATAACCAAAACCTGTCTCTTATACACATCTGACGCTGCCGACGAAG
>CAJXRC010000421.1 GCA_913058405.1 uncultured Colwellia sp.
GTACGGTCTCGTGGGCTCGGAGATGTGTATAAGAGACAGTTTAAAAACCGACTTATGTCGGTTTTTTTATATCTGAAATTTCTCATCCCTTCATTTGAACATATCCTTTTGACGCAAACAGTTAGCTTTACAGTTAGTACAGCATTATATTACCCTTCACTATTGCACTCCCGTCAGTTTTTTTTTAATCTTTACGCAACTTATATGTAGAGATCTCCTATGAAAGCACTAAAACTCACAAAAATAGCCGCAGTAGTATTACTTGCAGGCGCAACATTAACCGCTTGCAACTCTGCCACTGAAAATAATGCCAAAGACAAAACGAGTAAAGAAAACATCACCCAAAAGACTGCTGTCAATACACAAAGTGATAGCATCTCAAACCAACCTGAACTACTTAAAGGCTTTGAACAACGGTTAAATATATACAAAGAAGTCACCCTAACAGCCGATTTAAGCCATTTATCTACAAATCAAAAACAGATGCTTAAACTCCTTATTGATGCTTCTAAAATAATGGACGATCTATTTTGGCTACAAGCTTTTTCACAAGACAAAGAGAGCTTTTTAGCCAACATTAGCGATGAGAACGTTAGACGCTTCGCTGAAATAAACTATGGCCCTTGGGATCGTTTAAATGGTGACAAGGTATTTTTGAGTCAAACAGCAACAAAAGCACACGGCGCTGAATTTTACCCTGCAGATATGACAAAAGCAGAGTTTGAACAAAGTGAATTAAGCGATAAAAAAGGCCTTTATTCTGTTGTTCGTCGTGATAGCAAAGGGAAATTAATAAGTATTCCTTTCTCTGAAATTTATCATGACCAAATGGACCGAGCAGCGGCAATTCTTGATGAAGCAGCAAAGTTTGCCGACGACAAAGAATTTGCTAACTACTTGACGATGCGTGGCCAAGCATTGCGCACTGATGAATATCAAGCCTCTGACTTTGCTTGGATGGATATGAAAAACAACCCTATTGATGTTGTGATAGGACCTATAGAGAGCTATGAAGATCAACTTTATGGTTACCGCGCAGCTTTTGAATCATATGTATTAATTAAAGATTTAGCATGGAGCGAGAAGCTTGCTAAATACGCACAGTTTTTACCTGAATTACAAAAAGGCCTGCCAGTACCTAAAAAGTATAAAGCCGAAGTTCCAGGCTCTGACGCCGACTTAAATGCCTATGATGTTATTTACTATGCTGGGCATTCTAATGCCGGTAGTAAAACAATTGCTATCAACTTGCCAAATGATGAAGAAGTACAATTGAAAAAAGGTACTAGACGTTTACAGTTGAAAAATGCCATGCGTGCCAAGTTTGATGCCATCATGTTACCTATCGCAGATACACTTATCGTACCTGAGCAGCGTAAAAACGTAACTTTCACTGGTTTCTTCGCTAATACCATGTTTCATGAAGTTGCTCATGGTTTAGGTATTAAAAACACCCTTAACGGCAGTGGTCCAGTTCGCCAAGCATTAAAAGAGCATGCTTCAGCATTAGAAGAAGGCAAAGCTGATATTCTTGGCTTGTACATGATTCGTCAGCTCCTAAATAAAGGCGCAATCACCGATGGCACTCTAGAAGATTACTACACTACTTTCATGGCAGGAATCTTCCGTTCTATTCGCTTTGGTGCAAGTTCAGCACATGGCAAAGCCAACATGGTTCGTTTTAATTACTTCCAAGAAAAAGGTGCTTTCAGCCGTAATGAAGAAGGCTTGTATAGCATTAATGTTGAGAAAATGACTGCTGCAATAGACTCTTTATCTGAACTAATCCTAACCTTGCAAGGAAATGGCGATTATCAAGGCGTAGATAGCTTAGTGAAAGAAAGTGGTGTTATAGGTGAGACGCTTGCTGCAGATTTAGCCCGATTAGAAGCCGCTAATATTCCGGTAGATATTGTCTTTAAACAAGGTAAAGAAGTTCTAGGTTTATAACTCCCCCGCTATAATATTCCGCTGCTCATTAAGTGCTGTCTCTTATACACATCTCCGAGCCCACGAGACCGTACTAGATCT
>CAJXRC010000422.1 GCA_913058405.1 uncultured Colwellia sp.
ATCTACACTATCCTCTTCGTCGGCAGCGTCAGATGTGTATAAGAGACAGGCAGAGTTTGGCTTAACAATTACCGAACTTTCTACCCACTTACAAGGGCAGTTGGTTGCAGTACACCCAGCTTACAATCCTATGTTTGATGGTTTTGCACCTCCTGAAGTTCAAGGTAATGCGCAAGCGAGAACCGACTGGGCGATTGCACAAATGCATCTTGCGGCAAAAGCGAGTGAACGATTAGGATTAAATACTCATGCTAGTTTTTCTGGTTCATTTTTATGGCATACTGTCTATCCTTGGCCACAAAGACCTGCGGGATTAGTTGAGGCTGGATTTAAAGAGTTAGCGAGTCGTTGGTTACCCATATTGAATGCATTTGATAATGCAGGGGTCGATGTTTGTTACGAGCTTCACCCCGGAGAAGATTTACATGACGGTGTAACTTTCGAAAGATTTCTTCAAGCAACAGGAAATCATCAAAGAGTTAATATTTTGTACGATCCAAGCCATTTTGTTTTACAACAAATGGACTATGTAGCTTTTATTGATATTTACCATGAAAGAATTAAAGCCTTTCATGTTAAAGATGCTGAATTCATCCCTAATGGCCGAAGTGGTGTGTATGGTGGTTATCAAGATTGGATAGACAGACCAGGTCGATTTCGCTCCTTAGGCGATGGACAAGTAGATTTTGGAAGTATTTTTTCAAAATTAACCTCTCATAATTATGATGGCTGGGCCGTGCTTGAGTGGGAATGTTGTATGAAGCACCCTGTAGATGGTGCAAAAGAAGGCGCACCGTTTATTGAAAAGCACATTATTCGCCCTGCAGAACACGCCTTTGATGATTTTGCCAATACTGGTGAAGATGAGCACACTAACCGTATAATTTTAGGTTTAGATTAACTTTGTAATGTTAGTTCAGTTTATATAACCTACTATCGCTTAAATACGCACTTGAGAAATATGCATCATGAATCCACAATTTGAAACCGTTGAACTAGAAGGTAATAGTTGCTTTAGAACGCAACATTTTAAATGTGGTTACTTACAAGATGATCATAGTTGGCATTATCATCCTGAGTGCGAATTAACCTATATCATTAAAGGGAAAGGTACACGTTTTATTGGCGATAGTGTTGAGCATTTTAATGAGGGTGACTTAGTCTTAATAGCACCTAATATACCTCACTGCTGGACCAATAATAGTAAAGATGAAAAGAATGAAATTGTTACTATGCAATTTTTACCTACTTGTCTAGGTAAGGACTTCCTTAATTCACCTGATGCTCACGCACTAATTGAAATGTTTCAACGTGCCAAACGAGGCCTTTTAATTAAAAACCTAGAATCAGGTGCCATTGGGAATCTTCTTATTGAGCTTCATAAAAAAATCGGTCTACCTCGCTTGTCTGGGTTTATTGATATTCTTGATTTAGTATGTCGTAATAATGATAACGAACTACTAGCAAGTGAGCTTTATGCTATTGATGTTAGCGAATTTCATAGTGGTCGTATGCGTAAAGTAATGGAGTATATTCAAGAACATCTCGTTGATGAAATAAGGCAAACCGATATTGCAGAGTTAGTTCATATGACTCCACAAGGATTTAGCCGATTTTTCCGCTCTACAACAGGTCGAACCTTTGTCTCATTTGTAAATATAGTGAGGATTATGGAAGCATGTCGGCTTTTAGTTAGCTCTGAGGATGATATTACTCAGATTGCATTCGAATGCGGCTACGGCAATTTATCTAATTTTAATCGTAGGTTTATGGAACAAAAGCACTGTACGCCAAGTGAATACCGACATAATCATAATTTATTGAAAGGATAATATTTTATTTATCCCCCTCCTTACATAAAAATAATATGATCCTAGTGAAACGTTCGACTTTCATTTTTTATTACAAAGGTCATAACCGTGCAGACAGGTAATGCTCATATTCCAGAAATTGAGTTTGAAGAAAAAAGAGAATAGATTCATGAATTAAAATATCTCTACTTTTTTAATTGATTACTTAATTG